>CASEHR010000140.1 GCA_949287785.1 uncultured Bacillota bacterium
ATTCGGTTCGATCAAGATGACCTACGCTGTCAATAGAAAACTCAATACTAACTATAACCACAAGCGCATCTATCGTCTGATGTGTATCAATGATATAAGATCAAACTTCAGAAGAAAGAAGAAATATAACTATAAGAAGTCCAAACCGGAAGTCACCGCTGAGAATATCTTAAATAGAGACTTCTCTACCACTAGACCTAATGAGAAATGGTGTACTGATGTGACAGAGCTTCCGATACCCCATAGTGATAATAAATTATACTTATCACCAATCCTTGATCTATATGATGACTGTATCATCCATCATGAGATCTCAAGAAGAAGTGATAACCCTCTCGTTTTTAACACTTTAGATAACGCCCTTATCAAAGAGAATAAAGCTACTCCTATCTTACATGATGATAGAGGATTCCAATATACTACACAGGCCTTTAAAGATAAGCTTGAAAGATACGGTATCACCCACTTGATGTCAAGAGTCTCTAAATGTATCGACAATGGACCATGTGAGAATGTCCAAGGCATCATCAAAGATATGATGGCTGTCCTATATCCTAATATCCAAAACGAAGAAGAACTCATCAAAGCGATCAATGGGACGATCAGATACTACAATGAAGAAAATCCCAAGAAACGCTTCAATGGTAAAACGCCAAGTGAAGTAAGAAAAGAAGCTATGATTTCTGAAGCACCGATCATCTATCCAATCCCAAAAAATCCCAAGATCGAAAAGTTCTGGACCAAGATAAAAGAAGCTAAAGAAAAAGAAAGACAATCTATCCTACAAAACATCTAATATCAATCCTTCACCAAAACATCTTTTTATAATGCGAAAATGAGCTATGTGATATCACATAGCTCAATCTTTTGATTTATCTTTTCTTTAATTATTTCCACTGTCTACTTGACGGGGTATGGGTCAAACTCGCATGACTCCATTTTTTGACATGACTTAAAAACATATATCTGGTAAAAGGGACTTTTGCATATGTCCGTGCTTCCAGAAAGATCCGCCTTAAAACGACCGCAAAGACATTCCGGATATAGAACCAGATCAAAAAGATGAACAGAAAGCCCAGTCCGATCAGGATCATTACCGCAAGATCTGTCGAACCGACAAGCGAGCTTGTCGCGGCGATGATCTCGATATAGATCGATCCCGATGTCAGGGCATTGACGATACTGGCAAAGATACCGTTTGTAAGGCCTAAGATCGGGTCGGTATTGTTTTCGATATGTTCTTCTTCGATCGATTCGGCCAATTTTTGCGAATCGTCGAGCCCGTTTGTAAAGAACTCCGCAATAACGTCACTCGCATCAAGACCACTTGACGGTAATTTGCTTTGTGTCTGTACACTTTCCTGATTCATAGCTCCAAACTGTTCGAAAGAATAGGCGAATTCGGAAGTGATCATTGCGGCGATCATACATGCGACGATCAAAAAGGCATAGTGTTTTCTGACCACCTTTTTCGCTTGCTGTTTGAGTTCTTTACGTTTGATCATTTTAGTTACCCCCGTATATTATTATACGTATATCAGTCTTTGTCTTTATCTTTTTCTTCGCTATAATAAACCGCGGAGGTAATTATGATCTTAGAAAAGATAAGCGAGGACTTATTGATGCTTGCTCATAAGTCCGATACGGTATTAAAAGATATCTATGCCCGGATCGATGGGATATGCTTATACAACTCCGATAGGATCCTGGAAGCATTCATCGAAAACCGCGTATCATACAGTGATTTTGCCGAAATAAACGGATATGGCAATTACGATGAAGGACGGGATAAACTGGAAGCGATCTTCGCCAGTGTGCTGGGGTGCGAAGATGCTTTGGTCAGGCCTCAGATCACAAGCGGTACCAACGCCATTTATCTTGGCCTGTCAGCGCTTCTAAAGCACGGTGATACCCTTCTTTCGATCACCGGTAAACCTTACGATAGCCTTGGTGAACTTATCGGCATATATGGTGATTCAAGCCAATCGCTGAAGGCCTATGGAGTAAGATATGAAGAGATCGATCTTGTCGATGATGACTTTGATGACGATAAGATCATCGACCGGATCAGAAAAGGCGGTATCAAAGTAGTCGAGATCCAAAGATCAAGAGGTTATTCTGACCGTCGGTCCCTGATGATCGATAAGATCGAAAGGATCATCAAGAAGATCAAGGAAGTCGATAAGAACGTGATCATCGTCGTCGATAATTGCTATGGGGAGCTCGTTGAGAAAAGAGAACCGGGTCATGTCGGTGCCGATGTCGTCATCGGTTCACTCATGAAAAACCTCGGTGGGGGCATCGCATCGACCGGCGGTTATATCGCCGGACGCAAGGATCTCATCCATGCGGTCGCCGAAAGACTGACTGCTCCCGGTATCGGCAAAGAACAGGGCGCCAATTTCAACCAGAATATCGCCTTCTTCAAAGGCATCTTCATGGCTCCGAGTGCTGTCCGCAACGCTCTGAAGACCGTTGTCTTTGCCGCCTATATGCTCAAAGAACTCGGATACGAAAACGTCGCTCCAGCCTACGATGAAGAGCGGACCGATATCATCCAGACACTTGAATTGGGTTCCGAAGAAAAACTGGTCGCCTTTACCCAGGGTATTCAGTCATCCAGCCCGATCGACTCTTTCGTCAAAGTCGTCAGTGCACCAATGCCCGGCTACCCCTTTAACGAAGTCATGGCTGCCGGCAGTTTCACCCAGGGCAGTACGATCGAGCTCAGCGCCGATGCTCCGGTCATTGAACCTTATCGTCTTTATCTGCAAGGCGGTCTGACACCGGAATACGGACGATTGTCGATCTTGTTAGCCTTAAACGGACTGAATGATCCTAATAAAAGGGGGTGTGTAAAAACCTCAGGTAAGTAACCTAAGGTTTTACACCCTCTTTTTTAGTTGATTTATGCTTATATCTATATTCATCTTTAGCTTTTTGATTGTTTGTCCTATTCTGCTTTTTAAGTACTTTATTTTGAAGTCGCTTAGCACTTGGTCTTTTGAAAGTCTCTGGTTCTAACCGTTTATCTGGCTTCCATTCTATGTTTACTATCTCACCATTTAGATGTTTAAAGAACTTTCTAAAGTTATATCCTAATGCGGTCAAGGAGAACTCAAGGTCGACTTTGGCCAGGCTCGTTCTTCTGAAACGATCGTAACCCATATCGAATTTGATCGATCCGAAGAATCCTTCCGCTTGGATACTGCGGTTGACTCTGGCGATGATACCGGGTACAGATAATAAATTTTCTTCCGATCTTCTTTTAAGCTTTGAACCAAGCAGATCGATCTCAAAGATCTTGAAGTCCTCATCTTTGATCTTTTGCCATCTTTTACAGTAGACTTCAAACGGGCAATTATTGCAGCCATCTACACGATAAAAGACACTGCCTGCTCTTTTGGGATGACGATTAGGTATGTCGATAGGATAGGCTTCTTTATTATTTAAACAGATGACCTTATCGTCATCATAAACACGATAAGTATCAGGACTCTTACCGGAGACATTGCCTTGCCAAGATTGGTGTTTGACATAGCTTTTGATACCTTTTTCTTCAAGATAACGATAATTACTATAAGACCCATATCCGGCATCTGCACAGATCGCTTTAGGATAGATACCATAAGATGTATTGATCTTTTCAACAGTTTTTTGAAAGTCTGATGTATCTGAGCGACTTTGGGAGACACATCTTTCGATAATAAGGCCTTTAGCTATTACAGCTTGGATATTGTAGGCAGCGTGCATATTGGAACCAAGCCCGGAATAATAGTCAGATTTGAGTGTCATCGCTGTAGCGTCGATATCGGTCTTATAGTATGAGTTACGATCTGGTCCGCAGATCTCTTCTTTACTTTCATATTCAAGAGCTTTCTCAAGATATTTAAAAAGGTTTTCATACTGTTTGATCTTGATCTTATCATCGCCAACGAACTCACCAAATTTGATCAGTTTATCAGCGATGATACTTGATGAGAAGATCTCGTCTTTCGGCAGATCATCAGCCAGACCCATGATCGTCAATAAGTTTCTTACTTTATTACAGAGATTCTTGTGATAAGTCGTAGGTTTCCAGACGAACTTATACTTATTCGCGTCAGCTTCGATCTTAGTACCATCGATATATACTTCTTCAAGACCGACACCTAATTCTTTTATCAACGCTTTATTGAGACAGACAAAGATAGTGTCCAAATTAGGTAAGATAAATTGATTGATGAAGTTACCCAAGGTCTTGAAGGATACTCTTTGATTGCCCATTAGATACATATATCGTAGATCATACTCACAACGATCCGAGATATCTCCGAGATATCTCTAAGTGAAGCCTTATCGTAAGTAAAGGCATACAAGATCGTCGCAAAAAGAGAATACTTACTGATACTCGGTCTTCCGCCAGCACTCTTATTCCAATTCTGATCATCTGATATAAGCAGATCACCAACACCTGTTTTATCTAAAAAATCAAGAAAATCATCCAGTTCCTTCTCTTTTTTAGGAGTCAAGGCGTAGGAAGGAAATAAAGGAACCGCTCTTGTGTTAAAATATGACATGGTAAATATCTCCTGAACAAAGATATTTTACCAAAAATGGCTCTCTACTCAGGTATTGAGCCATTTTTTATAATATCGGGCAAAGAAAAAGGGGGTGTTAACCTGAGTTATTCACTCGAGGTTTTTACACACCCCCTTCTTTTTTTAATGATCACACGCTTCCTATCTGGCCACCATCGATCCTGATAACGGTATTATTGATAAAATCGGCTTTGTCACTGACCAAAAAAGCTACAAGATAAGCTACTTCTTGCGGCTCTCCATAGCGTTTCACCATGATCTTTTCCGTCTCTTCCATTAAGAACTCCTCATCATAACCGTCGAGTTCATTATCTGTGCCGATAAATCCCGGTGCGATACAGTTGACGTTGATATAGGGTGCAAATTCAAAAGCCAGATCGTGTGTCAGAGATATCAATGCCGCTTTTGAAGCATCATAATCGATGCACATCGGATAATAAGTATTGATGCCGTTGGTTGACGAGATATTGATGATCCGGCCATATTCATTCTTCAGCATATTCCGATATACGCTTTTAGCACAGTTGTATGCACCGATAACATTCACATCAAAAGTCCGTCTGAAATCAGTGGCCGTCTTTAAGTGAAAGAGATTTGACAGATCGATCGCCGCATTATTGATCAGGACAGCGATATCACCGAATTCTCTTTCGATATCATCTGTCATCCGCATGACCGCTTCTTCGTCAGCTATGTCACACCTGTAAGTCATGCATCTGATACCATAGTCCTTAATGATCTCATCTTTTAAACACTCTGCCTCTTTTTGCGAGGTCAGATAATTGATGACGATATCATAGCCATCTTTAGCCAGTTCTCTGACGATCGCGGCTCCGATCCCTTTGGCGCCGCCGGTTACCAAAGCTATTCTGTTCATGTTAAAAAAAGAGCTCTTTAAGCTCTTCCGGAATATTTGCCGTCAGCCGAGAAAACGACGATCTTCTCACCCGGTTCAATAAATTGCGGTACACGCAGTTTAAGACCGGTCTCACAAACCGCATCCTTAGTCTGGTTTGACGGTGCTCCTTTGATCGCAGCATCAGTCTCGGTGACAGTCAATTCAACCTTTTCCGGTACTGATACCGATAATAATTCGCCATCAAAGAACATCAGACTGACTTCTGAACCTTCAACGATAAAATACTTATTGAAACCGAGATGTTCCTCTGAAAGCTCATAGGTATCATAGGTCTCAAGATCCATGAAGTAGTAAGTATTATCGGCCGCATAAGAATACTGTGCCGCTTTTTTTGAAATGTTGGCTTGTTCAAACTTTGTCGAAGCATTGAAATTACGCTCTTGAACATTACCGTTTTTAAGATTCTTCATCTTAGTTTTTAGTATCGCCGCTCCTTTGCCCGGTTTGACATGTTGGAAATCAAGAACCTGCCAAGGATCGCCATCGACGATCAGGGTCAGACCTGTTTTAAAATCACCTGCTACAATTGCCATTTTTATACTCCTTTATCTATCACTATAATTGTACAAAACTACCGTCTTTATCTCAAGTAGATCAAAAGATCGTAGCCTCTTTTTCACTGTGTGTCTTGATATACCGGGTCCATTTGATATATCCATATGTCGTATTGGTAAAGTAACCGAGTTTGAGGATCAGCAAGACATACTGACCGGACAGAATGTTGATGATCGCCTCAAGTGCGGCGCAGATATACCAGGCGATCCATTGCTCGCGGTATCGGAAGAAGATGAATAATCCATTTGCGATACCGACAGCCGATGCACAGGCATCGATATAGACGATCGCTGTCGCCAAAGCGTCGTTGGTGTAAAAATCAGTAGCGATATCAAGACCGCTGATAAGATAGCCGATACCAAACGTCCATACGATGATCCCGGCGATCACGAGTACCTCTTGCCACCCCTTGAGACGTCTGACGATCGTTAACTCATCTTCATCGTCATCCTTATGTCTTGACCAATTGATAAAGCTGACAATATCGATCGGCAGCCAGAATAGTAAAGTCGTCGCCAATGTCGCAAAGCGATACATGAGAACGATCGAGATGACGATCTCGGTGATCTCGACAAAGACCGAGACGAGGAAGTTATACCGTGATTGTTTGGAAATAAGCAACTCACACAATATATTTAGGAAAGTATCCAGCAGGTATAGCCACATGATGATGACCCCATTGACGCCATTGGCACTTTCCTCCGGAAACAAGACCGAAAAGATCGTCGCTAAGACCATGATCGAGATGAACCACGACTTCTCATAAGTAGTAAATTCCTTGCCGAAGCCCCACATGACTAAGACCGACAAAAACAAAATAAATGAAGCATTGGCAAAATTATAGACCGGCATCATCTCATCAGCCATCAGCTGTGAATAAGCATTCTGGACCTCTGCATCACTCACATCGCGATGATCAAAATATATGATCCTGCCGTCATGCATCATGTATCCATAGGCAGTCAATGTGTCGGCAAGCTTATCATACTCATCCTCATCGACATCGATCGTGACTGATGCATCATCACCTGCATAAGTGATCTTGCAGACACTGAGTTCTTCAAAATCGCACTCGCTTTCTTCATCGGCTGTCATGACCGTTTCACGGACAAATTCCGCACTGATGAAAGAAGCGCCGGTCTTGATACTGCCAAACGCAAAAGACAAAGCCGATGCCACGAGTAAGACGATCAAAGCCCAGAGTTCGATCGTTCTGACTAATTTATTCGGCTCTTTGTGTTTATTCAAAAATGTACGCATCTCTATCTCCTTATCCAAAACGAAGTTATTATAGTCGATTTACCGATTTTTAAAAACAACTGTACAAAGAAAAAAGAGGCTTACCTCTTTTTATTTGATTCAGATCTTTCCGCCAAAGACAGGAAAGATGCTGCTTTCACCATAGTCTTTGATCTTGTCGATCTTCTTTAATACTTCCATATCTTTCTCATTGATCACAAAATCAACATCCGCATTGGCTATCATATGTTCCTTGGATGAACTCTTGGGCAAGGTGATCATATTCATCTCAAGATCATAGCGGATACATAACTGAGCTGTACTGACGTGATATTTTTCTGCCATTTTTCTGATCGCATCATTATTTAATACTTCGCCATGAGCGATCGGTGAATACGCTTCTAAGACGATGTCCTTATTACGGCAGTATTCGATAAGATCAAAAGGTGTATTTGCGATATGACAAAGGATCTGGTTGACCATCGGTGTGATCCTGGCGTTCTCCAAAAGATTATCAAGATCCTCTTGCATAAAATTGGAAACCCCGATCGCCTTTAATTTACCATCTGAATAAACTTCCTCCAGGGCCCGCCAGGCTTCAAGGTTGCCTTTGAAATAGCGGTCGGTGGACTGATTGACTTCATTCCATGGCTGAGGTGAGTGGATGATCATCAGATCGATATAGTCAAGACCCATCGTCCTGAGGCTTTCGTCGATCGCTTTTCTGGCCCCTTCATAGTCTTTGATCTCTGCTGCGAGTTTTGTCGTCACAAAGATGTCCCTGCGGTCGATACCGCTTTCTCTGACAGCCTTCCCGACACCTCTTTCATTGGCGTATGCCTGAGCTGTGTCAAAATGACGATAGCCAACATCGAGAGCATCTTTGACGACATCTTCAACCTTGTCGTCATCGATTAGCCATGTCCCAAGTCCCAGCATCGGGATGACGACACCATTTTTTAAACTGATCGTTTTCCGGTACATTTTTCCTCCTTCATACACTCTTTAAACTATGATCGGTAGTATTTGACCATAGTCTTATGTCTGTCTTATAATGACATGGATATACTACAACTTAAAGTTAACTTTAAGTCAATAGGAGGTGACGTAAAAATGACTTATACGATTGGTGAGATGGCTAAGATCTTCCATATCGCTCCCTCGACCTTGCGTTATTACGATGAGATCGGTATCTTACCGACGGTCAAACGGACCAAAGGCGGGATCCGGATCTTCGATGATAAAGATTACGAATGGCTCAATGTCATCGACTGTCTTAAAAAATCCGGCCTGTCGATCAATGACATCAGCCGTTTTGCCGAAATGGTCAAACAGGGTGACCGTTCCCTGCTAGATAGGCTCACCCTTTTTGAAGAACGGAAAAAAGCTCTGCAAGAACAGATCGCAGATCTCAATCAGACACTCAGACTGGTCGAGTATAAGTGCTGGTATTATCAGACAGCCATTGAAGAAAACAGTGAAAGTCATCTTAAAGATATCCCGATCGATGACATACCTGTTCAATATC
The DNA here is from genome assembly GCA_949287785.1 of uncultured Bacillota bacterium. Taxonomy (GTDB): domain Bacteria; phylum Bacillota_I; class Bacilli_A; order Erysipelotrichales; family Erysipelotrichaceae; genus JAHHTG01. The sequence goes on from CASEHR010000140.1 coordinate 8,822, forward strand.
GCGACATCGTAAAGAAAATCAGATCATCGAACAGATCAGATCAGGATCTTCCTTCTGGCGCGGCTGAAATAAAAGATCATTCCGAATAAATCAGCCAGTATCCAGCCGATCGGTACCGACCAGAAGATACCGACGACACCTATCATATCAGCTAAGATATAAGCCAATACGACTCTGGTACCTAAAGATAAAACAGTCAAGACGACCGACATCATCGGCATACAAACAGCGCGATAAAGACCATACAGCAAAAACAGTACGCCGATCAGGGCATAGAAACTGCCTTCGATAAGAAGGTATTCTCTGCCGCAGTCGATGACCGCTGGGACATCGGAAAAAAGATGAAGCAGGTCATAGGCAAAGAAATTGACAAGGATCGAGGTAGTGACCCCAAAGACGATCGTGATCACAAGGGCCGTCCTGATACCCTTTTTGATCCGATCTATTTTGCGTGCTCCGTAATTCTGCGAGATGAAGATCGAAAAAGCATTACCGAGATCCTGGACCGGCAGATAAGCAAAAGCGTCGATCTTGACACCGGCGGCAAAGCTCGCCATGACCGTCGCACCAAAACTGTTGACCAGGCCCTGGACCATGAGAATACCGAGATTCATGATCGATTGCTGAAGACAGGTCAAAAAGGAAAAATTAGCGATCTCTTTCAGACAGCGAAACTTAAAACCGATACCCTTTGTGTGAAAGAGGTCAGGGTAGCACCACAGGGCGTATCCGGCAATACCGATCCCTGAAACATACTGAGCGATAACGGTCGCGATCGCCGCTCCGGCGACACCCATATTCAGACAGGCGACAAAGTAAAGATCCAGAATGATATTGAGAACAGCCGATATCGCCAAAAAGACCAAAGGCATGATTGAATTGCCCAGTGACCGCAATAAAGATGCAAAGAAATTATACATGAAGATCGCAAAAAGACCGATAAAGATATAAAAGAGGTAATCGTGCATCATGGAGACCATCTCACTTGGCGTATTCAGAAGTGTGATGATCGTATCGATAAGCGCAAAGGCAAGGATATCCAAAACGATCGTAAATGACATGATGAGCACAAAGGAGGCAAGGATCGCTTCCTTAAGTCCAACCGTATCCCTCTGACCGAAACGCATCGAAAAGACCGTCCCGCTCCCCATTGCCAAGCCCAGGATGATCGAGGTGATGAATGTCATAAGCGAAAAGGCTGAGCCTACAGCGCCCAGTGCAGCCGTACCTAAAAACTGGCCGACGATGAGCGTGTCGGCGATATTGTAACACTGTTGTAAAAGATCACCCAAGATCATCGGGACCGCAAAAGCGATCAGCGTTCCGATAACAGGTCCTTTTGTCAGATCTCGTCCCATAACTTTCGTTTCGTAATTATAAAATTACCTTATGTAATTATATGACCTTTGTAAAGATGTTTCAATAGCGTTATAATATAAATATGTTTTTAAACGGATTAGACAAGATCGATCAAAAGATCATCACGATGCTCATCGGAAACGCCCGCATATCCTATTCGGATATCGCTAAAGAAGTAGCCATCTCGCGTGTTGCTGTCAAAAACCGCATTGAAGCCTTAGAAAAAAAAGGGATCATCGAAGGATACACGACGATCATCGATCCTCAGATGATAAACGGAGCGATCTCTTGCTATTTTGCGATCGAAGTAAGACCCGACAAACTCGATGAAACGATCAGGATCCTGGAAAAGAACGATACCGTAACACAGATATACCGCGTTACCGGCCGCTCAAAACTGCATGTCCACGCCATAGCCGGCGGCAACGAAGAGATGAATGCTTTTGTCAGCGAAACGATCGACAGACTGCCGGGACTGATCAGCGTCGACACCGATATCATCATTTCAAGGATCAAAGATATCAAAGGCATCAGACTGTAAAAAATTATTATATTCCCACAAATGGCATCTTATCCGATCCATCGGTATCGATCATTTGTCAGATGATCCGTCAGGTCAAATAAGTATTTAAAACCCGGCCTTCTAAAGACCGGGTCTTGTGATCCGACAGATTATTTACGGGCGAAGAAGTCCTTTATCGCTTTTAAGAGGCTTGGGTTTTCTTCCTTTTTGATTTCCTTCTTTTCCGGTGCATTTGTGATCGCCCTTTCCATCATTATCGCTTGCGAATCGATCAGCTCATCACCTTCATTGATCATTTTCTTTTTAAGGTCTCCGTTTTGATCGACCGTACGGGCTTTGACATTATCCCGGAATTGAAGTTCAAGATAAGCCAGGATCTCTTTTTTGAGATAGGCTTTTTTGATCGGCACGGCGATCTCGACCCGCTTTTCCGTATTTCTGGTCATCATATCCGCACTGCTGATATAGATATCCGCATCTTCACCCTCACCGAAAACATATATACGGGCATGCTCCAGGAAACGGCCGACGATCGATTCGATCTCGATATTTTCGGTTTTACCGGCGATCTTGGGTAGTATACACGTGATACCTCTGACGATCATCCTCACTTTGACTCCGGCTGTCGAAGCGACCGCCAGACGATCGATAACTTCCCGGTCAGTGATCGAATTGAGTTTCATCGTGATCGCCGCCTTTTCCCCCATCTGCTTACGCATGATCTGCACATCGATCGCATCCAGAACGGCCTTTTTTAAGGTAAATGGTGAATTCAGCAATTCATCATAAGTCCCGTTCAGCTCACCGACAGCCATATTGTTGAAAAACTTAAGCGTATCCCGACCGATCGCTTCATCAGCGGTGATCAAAGAGATATCGGTATACATCTTGGCGGTATTTTCATTGTAGTTGCCGGTCCCGATCTGCGATATGACCTCCAGATGACCCTCGTAAAGTCTCGTAATGGAGGTCACTTTTGAATGGACTTTGTAATTATCAAAACCGTACATGACCCTGACACCGGACTCTTCCAGAGTATCGGCCCAGTTGATATTGTTTTCTTCGTCAAAACGGGCTCTGAGTTCCATAAGAACAGTAACTTCCTTACCGTTTTCAGCTGCTTCACACAGGTATTTGATCAGTTTAGCTTTTTTGGCCAGACGGTAGATCGTGATCTTGATCGATAGTACATATGGATCATAAGCCGCTTCTTTGATCAGTTTAAGATAAGGATCCATAGACTCGTACGGATAGAATAAAAGAATGTCCTTTTCCAGTACCTGATCGATCATCGGCCGGTCCGGATCGATCATCTTACTGATCTGGGGAGTAAATTCATCATAATAATAACTGTCTTTGATCACCTCTTTAAAGACATCTTTGATCGCATAGACATAGGAAAGATCCAATGGCATATCGCAATAAAAGACCTTTTCTTCACTGAGATCAAGGTGCTTTAAAAGATAATTGACTAACCGCGGTGATGCATCTCCTTCGACTTCAAGACGAACCGGCATCAAACGCTTGCGCTTCTTCAGCAGTTTCTTCATCGAATCGGAAAAATCCTCATCGGCAACTTCGATATGATCAAAAGCGATATCGGCATTGCGTGTAACAGATATCAGGGCCTTTTCAACAACTGTATACTGTTTAAAGATCTTCGTCAGTTCATGGAGGATAAGATCCTCCAGTAAGACATAAGCCGCCTGTTCATCAATAACTTTGATGATCCGTTTGAGCTTATTAGGAACAGCGACAATACCGTATGTCATGGCTTTGGTCTTCTTATGCTTTAAGATACAGGCTGCATAAAGTCCCTTATTCTCTAAATGCGGAAACGGATGATTGGGATCGATGATCTGCGGACTGATGACCGGCTCTACAAAATTCATATAATAGCTTTCGATGAATTTCTTCTGTTCCTTATCCAGTTTCTTGAACGACAGACGCCTGATGCCGGTCTTTTTCAGTTCACTGTCAATCTCTTTGAAACAGATATCCCTTTTTAAAATGAGTTCTTTGGTTTTGGCATAGATCAGGTCCAGCTGCTCTTTAGCTGTCATATTCTGCTTGTTTTCCCGTTTTTTTGGATTCAGCAAAGACAGGTCAGTGAGACTGCCGACCCTGATCATAAAGAATTCATCAAGATTGCTGGTGACGATAGCCAGAAATTTGAAGCGTTCCATGATAGGGTTGGTGATATCCTGAGCTTCTTCCAAAACGCGGTCGTTGAATTTAAGCCAGGACAACTCGCGGTTCTGGGTATAAGATGTGTCGTAAATATAACCGGACATAAATCATTCTCCTTTGATGATCTTCTGGTACAAGTATCCTTCCCTGACGCCGTATTTTGACACGATGACCATCTTGATGTCGAGCTTGCGCAAGATCGTATACAATACCGTCATGCCCGGCACGATGGTATGGATCCGGTCAGGACAAATCTTCAGGATCCGTGAAAGCGAAGCCTTGTCACTGGCTTTGATCTGATCCAGCAACTCTCTGACATCGCCGGTACTGAATTCCCTGAACTCAAGACCCTTGTAGGCATTGACTAAACGCAGTGTTGCCCTGATCGTTCCGCCGACACCGATAGCTATCTTGTGATGACCATCGATAATCGACTGATCTTTGAGCTTATCTAAATGCGCGATCACATCATCGCGGATCTCCATACGTTCCTTTTTTGTTGGGATCAGACCCTGCGTATGCTTGTTGAACATCGAAAGTGAACCGATATTGAGCGATCTGGCACTGATCACCTTATCTTCTTCAAAAGTGACAAGTTCTGTGCTGCCGCCGCCAATGTCGATGACGATACCATCTTCGATATCGATGAAGAGCCTTGTGCCGATAAAATCGAGATCAGCTTCTTCCTGACCACTCAATACATCGACGCTGATGCCGGTGTGGTCGGTTACTTTTTCCAGAACTTCATCACGATTGACGATATTTCTGAGCGATGCGGTCGAGAAACAACGAATATCATGCACATCGAAGTTCTCAAGCAGCTCGCGATATGAGATCAAGACCTTGCAGATCTTGTCTTCACCTTCTTTGTTCAGACGACCGTTTTCGATATACGATATGATGCCGGCCATCGTCTTTTTGTTGGTCAAAAGCTTAAAGCCATCTCCATCATAACTGTAGATCGATAATCTTATCGTATTACTGCCAAGATCAATGACACCTACGATCATTTGGATACCCTCCTTTTCTATATTAGCAAGCCAATATTAAATGTACGTTAAGAACAGATATATATTAGATTATATCATCATCTTACGCATATCGCTCAATGCATTGGATATTCATGTGTTCAGACGGAAATATTCAAACACATCAGAAAAATATATAGACGATATCATCTATATTATGAGGCAAATACATGGATCTTTTGATGAATATCTTATTTTTACTTATTTCGATCATTATCGCCTGGTTTGTCAGTTAACTGATATGCAAATTGAATCTGCCGGAGATCTTGGGCCGGTTAATTGTCAGGATCATTATCGGTCCTCATGCCATGTCCATTTTGGGAAATGAAGTATTGGATGCGTCTTGGTTTTTGACTATGAGAAGTTTGTTTGAGTGTCTTTTCGCTCTCATGATCGGAAGTGAGATGATCTTTAAAAAGATGAAAAAAGCAGGTCCTCAGATCCTGATCACCACGATAACCGAGGCGATCTATCAAAGACACAGCATATCCAAAGGGATGATCTACCATTACTATCCCAATAAAGCCCTGTTTCTGACCTGCATCGAAAATATCTTTACCACAGCCATTATCAACTAACCGGCTGATCTTAAAGATGAGATAACGCTCGCTCATCAGGATCTTAAAAAGATGAATCACACCTTCTTCAGCGAAGTGATCAAAAATACAAAACTGCGTAACGGGGTAAAATACGATGACATCATCGACTTTGTCATCTTTGGTGTTATCGAGCGATAAAGTATCACCGTTCTCTAAAGGGGCATATCACCATGAATATGGTAGATCTGCTCTTTTTATTATTATCTAATATTGACATTAGATGTCTATCTTATATAATAATGATGTTAGATAAATATCTAATATTGAGGTGTGATATATGACTAATATAAAATTGCTCAGAAATAGAAATTTCGTCCTCTTGTCATCAGCCAATTTCATCAATCGTCTCGGTGACAGTATCGACGCTATTGCACTTTCATGGCTTACATATAAGATCTCAGACAGTGCCAGCATCGCCGCCTTGAATTTCGCGGTCAATTATATCCCGACCGTCTTTATCCAACCTTTTATGGGCGCCTTTGTCAACAAGCATGATAAGAAGCACATGATGGTCATCGCAGACGGAGCCAGGGCTTTGATCATCGGTTTATTGGCGATCATGGTGATGTCTGATAAAGTAAACACACTGATGATCATCATCGGGACCTTTTTGATATCTTTCTTTGAAACGCTGCGGATGCCTTCAAGTACTGCCATCATCCCCGAGATCATCGAAAGCGATACATATAAAGATGCAGTCGCATTCAACTCCTCGCTCACCAGGGTCACCGAACTTGTCGGAACCGGTATTGCCGGTTTTATTATCGGGTTCTTTGGTCTATATGTTGCCGTCTTTGCCGACGCCTTAAGTTTTTTGATCAGCGCGATATTATTGATGATGATCAGAAGCGGTGAGAAGAACACTTCTTCAAAAGATAATACCCTGTTTCAAGATCTGAAAGACGGGCTCAGATATGCCGGATATCATCAGGATCTTCTTTATATCATGATTCTGGCTTGCATTTCGAATATGTTGCTGGTCCCGTTCAACGCCCTGCAGTCGGTTTTCGTCGACACTTATTTAAGGGCAGGTGCCGATATCCTGTCGGTCATCGGTGTCTTCATATCCTTGGGCAGTCTTTCCGGGGCTGCGATCT
>CASEHR010000141.1 GCA_949287785.1 uncultured Bacillota bacterium
AGGATATGAAGACAGTGCTCCTTTGATGATCCAGGCCCATATGGATATGGTCTGTGAAAAAAACAAGGATATCGATCACGACTTCCTTAAAGATCCGCTGGATCTTTATGTCGAAGACGGTTATCTCAAAGCCAGAGGGACGACCCTTGGTGCTGATGATGGAATGGGTGTTGCCTATATGCTTTCGATAATGGAGGATGAAGATCTTGAGCATCCGCCCCTTGAGCTTGTTTTTACGACTCAGGAAGAGATCGGCTTAGTCGGTTCCTTGATCTTAAAAAAAGAGTATTTCAAGGCAAAGAGGGTCATCTCGCTTGATGGCGGCGGAGAAGTCGTTACTTCGGTATCAAGTGCCGGTGGTTGTGTCTTTAAAGCGACAAAGAAGATCAAAAGAGAAAAAGATGAAAGACAGGCATATAATCTTTCGATCAGAGGTCTGAGCGGTGGTCATTCAGGCGGTGAGATCGATAAGGAGAAGGGCAATGCGAATGTCCTGGCAGCCAGGATGCTGAAAGAGCTCGGTGAAGATGTTTGTCTTTCAAGAATAAACGGCGGTCTTAAAGACAATGCCATCCCAAGAGAATGCGATGTCATCTTCTTCAGCACCTTAGATCATGACACACTTAAGGAAAGACTTGACAAGAGTGCCGGCGCGATTAGTGAAGAGCTCAGGGACAGCGATGGTGGTTTCTACTATGTACTGTCACAAAGCGATGATCATGAAGCCATGTCGGCAGATGACAGCAGAGATATCCTGGATTTCATCTATCTTGCCCCCAATGGTTTTATGCACCGTTCACTTGTCATCGAGGGTCTGACGATCACTTCACTGAATCTTGGTGTCATCGAGACGAAAGATGATGAGGTGATCATGGATATATCGATCAGAAGTGCGATCGAGAGTGCGATCGATGATCTTGTCGGTCGGCTTGGTGTCCTTGCGCAAAGATTGTCTTTTGAACATTCGACATCAGCGCGTTATCCGGGCTGGAATTATAAGAAAGAATCGAAGATGCGCGTTTTATTCAAAGAGGCCCTTAAAGAGGTCACAGGTCAGGATCTTCTCGAGGTGGCCAGCCATGGCGGATGTGAATGCGGGGTCTTCAACAGCTTGCTTGATGGCGCTGATATCATCACCCTCGGCGCTAAGACCTATGATATCCACACACCTGATGAAAGGCTGGATCTGGCCTCATTTGATACAAGTTATGCTGTATTGAAGAATATTATCGAAAGGAGCAAAAACGATGCATAAAGGGATCGTAGTTATCTTGAGCGGAGCGAGTTCAGTTGGTAAAGGAGCGATCAGAAAGGCGCTTTTGGAAGATCCTGATCTCGACTTATTCTATTCGATATCGATGACCACAAGACCAAAGCGTGATGATGAGGTCGACGGCAAGGATTATTATTTTGTCGATCACAGCGAGTTTGCGCAGGCGGTCAAAGATAAGTCGCTATTGGAATATACCGAGTTCAACGGGTATTATTACGGAACACCCAAAGAACAGGTCAATTTCTTAAGGAGTGTCGGTAAAAACGTCCTTATCGAAGTCGAGGCACAGGGGGTCGGACCGATCAAGCTCAACATTCCGGATGCGGTCGCTTTCTTTGTGATGCCGACTTCACTTGAGGAACTTGAAAAGCAGATCAATACTCTTTACAACGATGACAAAGCCTCTGCTCAGAGGCGTCTGAACAAAGCTAAGATGGATATGGAGATCGCTCCTTTGTTCAACAACATCGTCTACAATGACGATCCGGAAAAAGCCCATATGACGATCAAAGAGATCATCTTAAAAGAGATGGCAAACAGAAAAGAGGTGTAAGATGAATACAGACGATCTGAGATCAAAGATACTATCATACCGCGACCAGGAAAAGGTGTTGGATAAATGGCTCATCAAACGTTTGGATGAGGTATTGCCAAAGATCATGAAGCGGGCAGACATCGATACCTGGGTAGTAGCATGCAATGAATACAATGAAGACCCGATGCTCAAATCACTTGTACCATGTGCGATGATGACAGCCAGAAGACTGACGATCTTAGTCTTCCATCTGGAAGGTGATAAGGTCAGAAGAATGGCTTTAACAAGACCCGGTGTCGGTCTTGATGGTATCTATGAAGCAGTATGGACCAATCCGAAAGGTTCAAACTGGGATGACAAAGACAAACTCATGCCGTTTGATACGAATGAATACAAGGGCGATAGACCGGAGACCCAGCTTGAATGTCTGGCCCGTGTCTTGAAGGAATGTAAGCCGCAAAAGATCGGTCTTGATTTTTCGGATACCTTTGCCTTTGCGGATGGCCTGAGTCACAGTCTTTATGTAAGGATCGAAGAAGCCATCGATGATGATATGAAAGCGAAGATCGTATCGGCGGAAAAGATCTGTGTCGGTTATCTTGAAACGCGGATCGAAGAAGAGATGGATGCATATGATGGCATCATGCAGATCGCTCATGCGATGGTCAAAGAAGCTTTCTCTTCAAAGGTGGTCTTGCCCGGTGTCACGACAAATGATGATGTCAAATACTGGATGTTGCAGAAAGTGACCGATCTGGGTCTTGAACCTTGGTTTGACTTTGAAGTATCGGTCAGAAGAAGCGGTATCGGTGAAATGACGGGTGAAGTGATCATTGAACGGGGCGATATCTTACATTGCGATGTCGGCCTCAAGTATCTGAATCTCTGTACAGATACCCAAGAGAATGCCTATGTCTTGAAATATGGCGAGACCGATGCGCCGGATGAGCTGAAGGAAGTCATGAAGACGGTCAACCGGCTTCAGGACATCACGATATCCTTTTTCAAGGAAGGACGTACCGGTAATGAGATCTTGAAGATGGCCAGAGAAAAAGCGATCGAAGAGGGGATCAGACCTTGTATCTACACCCATCCGATCGGATATCACGGTCATGGTGCCGGTCCGACGATCGGTCTTTGGGACAAACAGGAAGGCGTTCCCGGCAATGGCGACTATCCGATGTACAACGATACAGCTTATTCCCTGGAGCTTAGCTGCAAGTGCGATGTGCCATCATGGGGCATTGAGCTGACGTTTGGCGCCGAGACCGATGTCTTATTTACCGGTGATAAGGTCTATTACCTCGCCTCACGTCAGGATCATTTCCATCTGATCAAATGATCCGCAAACGATCAGTCACAAGATTGTTCATCTCTTGTGCACTGTATTCCTTAGCAGCTAATTTCGCCCATCCGGTCACACCGACCTTTATCCAGGAGCTCGGTCTCAACGATTATATGTTTGGGGTGGCTTTTGCGGCGATGTCCCTGAGCAATTTCTTATTTTCACCGTTCTGGGGCAAGATCGCCCATAATTTCGGTCCGGTGAAGATCATGGGTGTCTGCTATATGGGTTATGGGGTCGCTCAGCTGATGTTTGGATTATCGCAAAGTGAGATCGCGATCGTTTGCGCAAGACTTATCGGTGGTTTCTTCATCGGCGGCATCACAGTCGAACAGATCGTGTATATCATGGATAATTCCGATGGTCTGCACCTTTCCCAGAATCTTGCGATCAACGTGACGATAACAGCTGTCGTTTCAGCTTTCGGTTATATGATCGGTGGTTTCTTAGGTGATATATCGATCATGATGACCTTTATCATCCAGGCTGTCGGCTTAGCTTCGGTCGGTGTCTACTGTCTTTTGTTTATTGCGGATAATGATGATCTGAAGACAAAGGTCAGGGTTTCGGAGATCATCAAGAATTCCAACCCTTTCAAAGCCTTTGTCGATGCCAGAAACATCATCACCGTAACGATCGTCATCTATCTTGCGGTAGCGGTCTTTACCGCCTTTGCCTCAACGGCTTATGATCAGTGCTTCAATTATTTCATCAAGGATCACTATGGTTTTGCACCATCGTATAATGGTCTCATCAAAGCATCGGTCGGTATCATCAGTCTGATCGCCAATGCGACGATCTGCAGTTATTTACTTAAAAAGACCGATATCAAAAAGACCATCATCCCGGTGCTAATGATCTGTTTTATCCTGATGAATGCGATTATATTGATAGAAGATGTCGGTACGTTCATCGTTACCAATGTCATCTTCTTTGGCTTCAATGCGGTCTATCAACCGCTGTTGCAGGCAGAGATCACCTTTGTTAAAAACGATGACGGTACAGTAGTCGGACTATATAATTCAATGCGTTCTTTAGGGAACGTTGGCGGTTCTTTGATCGCCGGTCTCATATATGGCTATGGTGCCAAACTGTCCTTTGTCTTAAGTGCAGTGAGCTTCCTTATAGCCATCGTCTTTTCCTTCTTGTTTTATAGACGTATGAAAGATCCGGCAGTCAAAGTTCAAAGAGGTGTTTAAGTTATCAGACACCTCTTTTTATTTAGGACTTAATAGTTTTTTTCTCAAATACTAGAGAATATCGGTCACAGATGTGTACCGTTGTATCGAGTGCTGTTTCCTAAAGCAAGCAACAAAAACAACACCAAATACTACACAAAAATAATACTAAAACTTGTGAAGGGAAATGTCTGCTTTTTCGTTCATAATGACTAATCCAATCAAGTGTTAAGCTTTTCTCTCCAGGAAAACTTTACAGAGTTACGAACTAAAATCATTTAATATCGGTCCATTTTTAAGGGGGATAGATATGATGCGAAAGATAATGCCGATCATTATGGCGATCTTGATGTCTATTTCCTTGATGACAACATATGTCAGTGCGGATGATAGTACTGATGTTCCAAGCGAAAAGACAGAAGAAGTCATAGAAACAGAGAATAATCTTAGTGAAGATCTTGAAACGGTAAAACCCGGTGATGATCAAAGTGCTACAGAAGATAACGGAACTGATGACAGTGTCAATACCGATATTGAGGATACTGAAGCACCAGAAGAACCATCAGAGAGTGCAATACCGGCTGAAGAAGACAAAGAAACGGATAATACAGAAGAGATCATCGAGCCATCTGCTAATGATGGGATGATGTTGACGGCGATAAATAGTTTAAGTTTTGTTGTCAGTGATGGTGATGATCTCAAATTAGAGAATAATTGTAGTTGTAGTGAAAACAACCCACACGAAGTCAGTGGTCAAGGTGAAGGAAGAATTCTTGTTAATAGCGGTGAGCACTGGGTCAATCTTACTGATGGAACTAAAATTAGTGTTGATGGGCTTAAATCAGGTATAAGAGTAAGCGAAAGATCGG
>CASEHR010000142.1 GCA_949287785.1 uncultured Bacillota bacterium
ATGGCATAGGATGCACTGCTTGATACACCGGCTGAGCTGATGACATTGGATGTAAGACAGGCATCGAAGCCTTTGACGACATAGCGGTTCAGTTTGCACGCTTCACACATGCCGGCTGTAAGAGCCGCTGTTCCGCGCCCGGTCTTATACTGCCTTAGATCATCAAGATCGACAACTATCTCTTTATAGCCGTCGCTTTGAATGTGGATGACATTGGTGTTATTTGGTTTGGCTATCGCGATCGTATCAAGAGAAATACTCGATCCGATAACACGGCCGCCGTTGTGGTCGACATGATTGCCGATGATCTCGGTCCGGCCAGGACTCGAGAAGAATTCACCATCATGATGATAGTATTTAGCTTCAAATTTAGCTTTAAGATCATTATAACGTTTGCTGCTCTTTTCGGTCTCACCATAGAGCATTTCTAATTTATCTGTGTCTAACATATCGTCTCCTTCACTAATATGATAATCCATTTCCTTTATGTTTGCCATAGCTTTAGATCAAAGATCTTTGGGCTTATACAACCTGATGCTGAGCAAGATCATAACCGTGTAAACAACGATCGCAACAATCATTGCCGAAATGATCCCGATAAGAGAAATATCCGGTCTATGATCCATGGCGATCATTATGTCATAAACAGAAACTTGAAACATCAGGTAGATACAACCGAAAAAGAAGATGATGTGAAGCGATCTTCGCCGGTTGAAGATAAATGCCACCAGCAGTATCAGTGCATCGACGACGGCGAAGCGAATGACGATGTGATTAAGGATCGAAATGATATCACTCATAATATCGATCAAGTTATGCCCCATCAGGCTGTAGGCGACAAGGTATGTCAGTGAACTGAAGACGAAACCGGCTATCCCCATTAAAATGGAAAGGATGAATTTCTCTATGATATAGTCCTTCTTATCGATCGCTAAGGTAAAGAGATAAGTCAGGGACCTGTCATTTCTGTCGGCGATCATCGTAAAGTAAGACAAATAAGCATAGGCAGAAACAGTTATGCCGATAGCGAGGTAGTATTCAGATCCATTCAATATCTCGATCATTACAATACATGCGGTAAAAAAGAATAAGAGAAGGGATACTGATCGCATGATCGTGAGGAAGTCTTTGATCAAAAGGCCTTTCATGATCTGTCTCCTTTTATATACATTGACAGCACCTGATCCAAATGGGTGTTTTCAATGACCTGATCGCAGTAATTCTCTGAATAGAAATGCTTCTGGTCGGTCAAAAGATAGTGGATATGATCTTTGACCATCTCTTTGATGATGTATGTTTTATCGATCTGAGCATAATCATCATCGTTGGTTTTGATGATAGCGTAATCACAAAGGATCTTATCGGTGTCCTCATGCAGAATGATCTTTCCGTTATCGATGAGATAGATATCATCGGCAAATGTTTCAAGATCGTTTGTGATATGCGAACTGATGATGACCGATGTTTCGGGATATCCGGACATATGATCGTGCAATAGATCAGTGATATAGTTACGGGCCAGGATATCAAGGCCGATGAAAGGCTCATCAAGAACCAAGAGCCGCGGATGATAGCTCAGGGCAGTTATGACTTTGAATCCGGAAATGGTCCCGGTCGAAAGGGTCCTGAGTTTTTTATCCATGGGGATATCCAATTTAACAGCATGCTTCATGAAATACGCTTCATCAAAAGCCGGATAGAGCGCGCTTAAGACCTTGACTGTATCTTTGACTTGAAGGTCCATATTAAAAGTCGCATCTTCGAGCACTACCCCGATTTTTTGTCTGTCTTTCTTATTAATATCCTTCAGTTTCTTATTGAATATGATCACCTGACCATCGTCTATACTGATCAAACCTAATAAAGCTTTGAAAAGCGTCGTCTTACCGGCGCCGTTTTTGCCGATCAGAGCGCTGATTCTGCCGCTTTCGACTTGTAGTGTGGCATCGAGTTTAAAGTCCCCATAACTCTTCTTTAATGCCTTGATCGCTATCATTTTTCCTCCTCGATCAATATCTCGAACAATTCCCTGAGATCTTCTTTTCCGATATGATAGAGTCCGGCTTTTCTGATGACTTTTAAAAGGTCATCCTCGATCTCCTTTCTGTTATCTTCGTCGATTGTAGCCTGGTCTATGATGTCAATGTAGCTGCCTTTGCCGTGGATCGTTTTGACAAGTCCTTTTTCTTCCAAAAGATCATAAGCTTTTTTTATCGTCAAAGCACTGATCTTAAGCTCACTGGCTAAATGACGGACTGATGGTAAAGGATCACCGTTTTTCAGCCGACCTTCACGGATCGCTATCTTGATCGCATCGACGATCTGCAAATAGAATGGAATCATAGAAGATGTGTTGATGATAATATCCATGCGACCTCCTTATATAAACAGTATATAACAGTGTATAATAGATTGCAAATAAGTAATTAAAAACTCAAAATCTCAAAAATCATTGATATTTCAAGGTTTTTCGCTGTTCAATACCCGTTTTTTATATAATTTCCCTTGTTTTCGCCCATAAGGGAAAAAACAAGGGAAACTTTTTATCCTTACGCTTCCCCGACCACATCAACCGCCATATCTCCGACCTCGAACAGCAGTTAAAGGTCTTTGACAAAAACGGTGTCTATCTGCCGACAAAGAAAATCGGCAAGAACAATCCGAAGGAGGAAGAAATCAAAGCTGACAATGCCGCAAGGCAGGACTGGAACAGGACAGCGGATATGGCACTTATTACAGGCATATCGGAAGAAAAGATATTAGAGGTCAAGCAGGCACAGATCCACGAGAAGGTCAGCCAGTCTATCCGTGAAAGCGGGTGGCTGCCCAACCTGTTCCGCAGTATCGTGGGTAAAGCAAAGGACTTTCTGCAATCGCTTATCCGTGAGCAGAGTATGCCGCCCAAACCCACACTTGATATTGATATATCCGAGTTCCGCCATATGCGAAGCCTGATGATTAAGGTGCAGGACAGGGCAAAGGAAACCAAGCACTTGCAGAACAATGTACTTCCCAAACTGCAACAGCAGCTTGCCGATACGAAAGGTATTTTCAAGGGCAAGGAGCGTAGGGAGTTGGAAAGCAAGATACAACAGGTGGAGCAGAAAATCTCCAAAATGCTTGACGAGCTGCCCGATATTCTGAAAGCAGACGGTTATCCCGATGTACAGGCGTTTATGGCTACCTTCCGCAAAATGGAGACAGTTGTGGAGCAGTACAACCATGACCTTGCCAAATGGGAACAGCAGGTCAGGAAAAAGGAAAAACTAACATGACCACCCGAAAAAGAAAGTGTCCGAGACAGGCTCAGGCAGTTGCAGGCACAGGGCAGACAGGAACGCAAGCCACGAAAGAAGTCCCAAGATAGAGATAGGTAATATCGGCATTACCACACCGCCGGCACAAGCGGCGGTGATTACATAGAAAAAACCTATCCCACTATTATTCCTCTGTGGGATAGGAAAAAACGCCATTATGGTGCACCCATATACGGCAGTATATAACTACTGTTTTATTTCAACAGTGTCATTAGCTGTAGGCGGACAATATTCTAAAATATCACCCGGTT
>CASEHR010000143.1 GCA_949287785.1 uncultured Bacillota bacterium
TTTTTGTGTAACTCATCGTATCGATATAGCGGTGTCTGATCTCATTGCGATGATAGTCATCAGTAAGATTCGATTCATCTACTCCATATTCGATTGCATTATTAGTACAATAAACCTCCAGCAACCGCTTGGGATAAAGTATTAAAGGACGATAGATCGTCACTTCTTTGTAGCGAGATAATTCAGCGATCCCGAAATGCTGATGAGATGATCTTCTTTCGATCTGCATGATAAGCGTTTCAATATAATCATCCAATTGATGCGCTAAAAAAACCTTATTCGTATGATATTTCGCGGCAACATCACGATAAAACGCATATCTTATATCTCGCGCCCATTTCTGAAAGTTTGTCTTATGATCATATTCGGGTACCAGGCATTCGAAACCGATATCACGCAATTTGCAATAATTCCTGACGATCGATTCATCACGGTCTGCCGTTTCTCTTTTTTTATAATTCACATGAGCGACGACGATCTTAAGATCCAGACGATGCAGAAGATCTAAAAGCGCCATCGAATCAGGTCCGCCCGATACACCGACGATAACGTGACTGTCATTTGAATCAATACTATAATCTTTCACTTTTTAATCCTGAGGTTTCTTTGAACGTAGGTTGACTTTATTTATTCAAAAGCGGCATACCCGTCTTTAAACAAACTCTTAAATATTTTAAATAGAGCATTAAAGAAATATCATACATTGAATCTGAAATGCATGATGTCGCCATCTTGGGCAACATAATCTTTCCCTTCAAGTCGCAGTTTACCGGCTTCCTTAAGTTTGGCTTCACTTTGATAGGTCATGATGTCGTCATAAGTGAATACCTCGGCTTTGATAAAGCCTTTCTGAAAGTCACTGTGGATGATTCCCGCACATTCCGGAGCAGTCATACCGTCTTTAAAAGTCCATCCGCGGCACTCATCGCTTCCGACGGTAAAAAATGTTTTAAGACCCAAGGTCTTATATGCCTTTAAGATCAGCTCATCAAGTCCAGAACGATGGATTCCAAGATCCTCGAGAAAAGCTCTCTTCTCTTCCTTATCCAAACCGCTGAGATCTTCTTCGATCTTCGCACTGATCGCTACGACCTCATTGCCTTGATCATCAGCCAACGCTTTGATCTTGTTGTAGTAAAGATTACTGTCAGGATCATTGATATCATCTTCCTTGACATTGGCGATATAGATGACCGGCTTGATACATAGTAGATTCAACGTTTTTAAATATGTGAATTCTTCCTTATCGAATTCATCGGCCTTTAACAATCTCCCTTCATCCAATTCCTTTTTGACTTTCTTTAAGATCGTGTATTCAAAAAGCGCTTCTTTATCTTTTGTCTGGGCTTTTTTCTCGACCTTGCCAATACGGTTTTCAATTGTATTCAGATCCGCCATGATCAGTTCATAGTTGATGATCTCAACATCACGGATTGGATCGACAGTGTCGTAAACATGACTTATATCACTGTCTTCAAAGCAGCGAACGACATGACATATAGCGTCGACTTCGCGGATATTAGCTAAAAATTTATTGCCAAGACCTTCACCTTTGCTGGCACCTTTGACAAGACCGGCAATGTCAGTGAATTCAAAAGTCGTAAAGATCGTTCGCTCAGGTTTATAAAGTTCGCTCAATGCGATCAACCGTTCATCCTTCACTTCTACAACTCCCACATTCGGCTCGATCGTCGCGAATGGATAATTAGCCGCTTCGACGCGAGAATTGGTTATTGCATTGAATAATGTTGATTTGCCGACGTTTGGTAAGCCGACGATCCCTGCCTGTAAACTCATTTTCTCTACCTCTTATTTCCGTCGCTTATTCTAGCATAATCGAGCTCAATGATTAAAGAAATAATGACCAAGCTGAAAAGATAGATGAACTCCATAAGTCCATTGACACCCAAAAAGACCATATACAAAGCCAATATAGATATGATGATCGCACTGAAGATACTGATAAGAACATCAGCGAGTTTGCGATTATAGGTCTGATAACGAAATAAAATATACATATAAGTAGATGTCAGACCGAAAAAACCGATATACCCGAACAAAACATGCAGATCGGCAAGAATGATCAACGATCTGTCATATGGCAAAATGACCGCTATTATGATCCATAAGACCGAAAAAAAGGATGATCTTTTGTCTATTTCTTTAAAAAGACCGTTTACACAGGTACTAAGAGATATACCGAATATCCAAAGCTTGATCATATAGACTATATCATTGGTCGATCCGGATACATTTCCTTTAAAAAGATCAGTCCCGATAAAGAGACTGATCATACTGATAAAAGTCGCAAGATAACTGATGATCCTATTTTGTCTTATCTTCACTGATCAGGATCCTCAGTGCTGCAATAGCTGTTTTGATTGCGTCTTCCGTATCATGTGCCTGGCTGTTCGTTAACCCGGCCTTTGCCCGTTCTTGATTGGCGACCGTTAAAAAGACTGAACCTACGCGTACATGTAAGTAACTG
>CASEHR010000144.1 GCA_949287785.1 uncultured Bacillota bacterium
GTACTGAAGATTGAATTCATCGATCGTGACATCAAATCCCAGATTATTCATATATTCGACAACGGCTGCGCTGCCGATCTCATCGATGACCTGTTGCATCGTTTGAACAGCAGTCGTATTTAACGAGTTACCTAAAGCATCGCGAAGACGTACTTCGCCGACATATGTATTGGTGGCATTTGCGATAACCACATCGGTACCGGCCCATTGTAAAGGCTTGTCAACCAGTACATGTGATGTAGCCCAACCGAGGTTTTCAAAGGCAAGGGCGTACTCCAACACCGGTTTTATCGATGAACCCGGCTGATTATATTGATTGGTGGCATGATTAAGCAGCAGCTCACCGCCATAGGAATAGTTCCTTCCGCCTAATATACCAACTATTTCACCGGTATCGTTATCGATGCAGATCGATGCGATCTCAAAGGCGTCATCAGGGAATTCGATATATCCATCTGTATTGCCGGCTTGAATGTCATCCATAAGACTTTGCACATCACGATCCATCGCTGTATAGATACGCATCGGAGTCACAGTGGGATCATAACCGGTCAGCTCGATAGTTTCGGAAATGACCTGATCTATGTAAGCCTGATAAGGATTGCCATCACCTGCTTCGCCTTTGTAGTTTGGATCAACGAGCAGATCTTCTACCTTGACCGCTATCGCCATCTCATATTCTTCATCGGTAATGTAACCATGTCTGTTCATGAGATATAGAACTGTATTGCGTCTTTCGGTAGCTGCTTCCAGATCATTGTGAGGGTTAAAGGCATTTGGTGCATTGATTATGCCGGCCAACAGCGCACTCTCAGACAAGTTGAGGTCGGTGACATCTTTGTCAAAATAGTACTGGCTGGCTCTTTGGATACCACGGATATTACCAGTACCACCGAAGTTGATCTTATTTAAGTACAATTCGAGAATCTGCTCTTTTGAAATGTTGCTCTCAAGTTCCAAAGCCAATGCGATCTCTTGCACTTTTCTCTCGACAGACTTTACAGCACCCTGACCAGCCTCGTCATCCATGAAATAGGTGTATTTGACTAACTGCATCGTAAATGTACTGCCGCCTTGAGAAAAGCTCAATGTCTTCAGGTTTTCTATAAAAGCCTGGGTAAATCGTGGCACATCAAAGCCGTTATGTTCGAAGAAACGCGAGTCTTCTGTAGCTAAAAAGGCGTCGACCAGGACATTCGGAAGATCGTCATAGCTGATGTTTTCCCGCTTGACAGATCCGATCTCTCCGAATTGCTCGCCATTTCGATCATAAATCAGCGTGGATTGCTCACTCATAAAATCATCGACATTCAGTGTTGGTTTATCTTTCAGTAAGATGGCAAATACGACAGCTGCCGCAATGAAACCGATAAGTTCGATCACTACGACAACGGAAACGATCTTAGCTGGTAAACTCAATCGCTCCTTTGACCGTTTGTTGATTTTTTTAGTCATCTAATTCCTCCTTGAAATATACATCATCGATCGTTTTGATATAGTCGACCGGAATCAAATATGTATTTGCGATCACATGGCCTTTATCCTTTATCCAATTGTACGGGATAGACCGTCGATCAGTATCATTATAATACAAAAGAAAATCTTCAGCTTTAATCAGATAATCTGTATTGTAATAAGCCATACGGACAATGATAAAAGCGATAGCGCCATGGCTCAACACATCCGCCAAATGGTTGATCTGATGAGCGTGAATGCTCGAGAATGGAAATGCTGTTCTGCTTTTACACTCTTTTGCTTCAAAATCGATATAACGACCTTTGTATATGCCGTTATAGTCGGTAGTGGAAGGGATCTTGAAGTATGCTTCGGTTATCTTGGCTTTGTTGCGGGACGGATAGGAGACGTTGACGATCGTGATCGGCGTCGGTTTCTTATGAATATTAGCGATCTTGTATGCCAGATAATAGTCATTGGATTTGTTGATCTCACTTTCAAGCGTCATCCCACGCCGCGAAGTATCATGATGTGTTGTATTACGTACAGGCTTACATTGTACGTCAGATTTTTTCCCATTTGGATATTTCATATTTATAAATTATAGTATGTTAAAAAAGTGAATACTAGCCAATATCGCAATAAATATGCTATATTATCTTTGTTGAGAATCAGAGGTGAAGGATATGAATAAACTAAATCTTACAGCACAAGATATCCTGGATAAAGAATTCAATGTTGATTTCAAGGGTTATAGTGCTAGTGAAGTCGATAGTTTTTTAGACATTGTATTGGAAGATTATCAGAACTACGATGAAAACATCGAGGAACTGCAAGCCAAGATCACAGAATTGGAGGGCAAGATCGAAGAACTCAAGCGCAAGAATTTAGATTTGGAAAGCAAGCAGAAAGTCATCGATCTGGCTAATACCACTTCATACAGTTCTGTCGATCTCTTAAAACGTGTAGCGCGTTTGGAAGAAGAAGTATATCGTAAATAACATTGCATAGACAATCGCTGGCAGACAGAGGAAAGTCCATGCTCGCACGATCTGAGATGATCGTAGTGTTTGTGCTGATTGAAAAAATAAGATCAGGCAGCGTAAGCTGACGGCTGATGATGACCTAAGGGTGACTATGGTCTAGTCTATAAAAGTGTCAAAGAGACGAGTCTTTGGGAAACTGAAGATGTGGAACGTGATAAACCCCGCAAGCGAGAAACTCAAATTTGGTAGAGGAACTCTAAAGAGCGAATCGGAAGCTCAATAGGGACGGGAGACCGTAGATAAATGATTGTCCTGCGTAGCAGACAGAACATGGCTTATTTGTAATGTTATTAAAGGGCTGACAGCCCTTATTTAAAAGAAGGAGAGAAATGAACTTACCTAATAAACTCACTGTATTCCGGATCGTACTTGTACCGGTGATCGTCTTGGTCTGGCTTTTTCCATACAATGAATTCAATATCGCATTCCACGTCTTTCATTTCGGTCAGACCAGTTTATCAGTCTTGAATATCATCATTCTGGCTCTATTCGCTATTGCCTCATTTACGGATTTTGTCGATGGACAGATCGCTAGACGTAAGAATTTGATCACGACCTTCGGCAAATTTGCTGACCCGATCGCCGACAAGCTACTTGTCAATACACTTTTGATCCTAATGGCTTATGAACATTATATTCCGGTCGTGCCAGTCATTATCATGCTTGGACGGGATATCATCGTCGATGGTTGTCGGATGATGGCTTCAAAAAGCGGTATAGTCGTTGCAGCAGGTATTTTGGGTAAACTTAAGACCGTTTTGCAGATGTTCACGGTGATTTTTGTCCTTTTGAACAATCTGCCGTTTGCTCTATGGAATATTCCTGTAAGTGATTTCATGTTATGGTTTGCCACTTTGATTTCGGTAGTGAGCGGCTATTCCTATTTCATACAGATGAAAGAGTACATTTTTGAATCAAAATAATTAGGACTATCTGTATTTTGATTCTTATATAGAAACGGAGGATATGTGATGGCAAAAGAAGTCAATGAAAATCGTGATCGCCTTTTAGATGAGGCCATCAAACAGATTGAGAAGCAATATGGTAAAGGCTCGGTAATGAAGCTTGGGGAACGCAGCAATGTTGATGTCGACGTCATATCAAGCGGATCTTTGGCGATCGATAATTGTCTTGGTGTAGGTGGTTTCCCAAAGGGGAGAATCGTCGAGATATACGGTCCCGAGTCAAGCGGTAAGACGACCCTTGCTTTGCAAGCGATCGCTGAATGTCAAAAAAGCGGCGGTAAAGCTGCTTTCATCGATGCGGAACATGCGATCGATCCTAAATATGCCAAAGCTCTAGGGGTTGATATCGATGATTTGATTTTATCGCAGCCTGATTCAGGTGAGCAGGCTCTGGAGATAACGGAAGTTCTGGCAAAATCGGGAGCTATTGATATTATTGTAATCGATTCAGTAGCCGCTTTAGTACCGCAAGCTGAGCTAGATGGTGAGATGGGTGATCAGAATGTCGGTCTGCATGCCCGCTTGATGTCTAAAGCCATGCGAAAGCTGGCTGGTACTATGTCGACACATAACTGTTTAGCGATCTTTATCAACCAATTGAGAGAAAAGGTAGGGGTTATGTTCGGTAATCCCGAAACCACGACCGGCGGAAGAGCCCTTAAGTTCTATTCGACGATCCGTTTGGAAGTTCGTAAGTCAGAATCAATCAAAAACGGAACGGAGATCATTGGTAATAAAGTCAATGTCAAAGTATCCAAGAATAAGGTGGCGGCACCGTTTAAAAGTACGTCGGTAGAGATCTATTATGGAGAAGGGATCTCGCACACGTCTGAAGTAGTTCAGCTTGGTGTCGATCTTGGCATCATCGATAAGAGCGGAGCGTGGTTCAGCTATAACGGCGATAAGATCGGTCAGGGTAAGGAATCAGTCAGAGGATTCCTCAAAGAAAACCCTTCGATCGATGAAGAAATCACCGCAAAGATCAAAAATGCCCTATTCAACAAAGATTAAGACCTTCGGGTCTTTTTTTGTGATAATTATGGGAAATTCTTGTGAATGATCTGAAAATGGTTTAAAATTATAAAGAAGTTTATGCTTCGAAAAGAATAAATAAGGAGGTTATAAAATGGATAATTTATTATCTCCTTCTCTTATTTTTGCATGTTTGATCGGTCTTTTGATTGGTGTCGCTATCATGTTGATAGTCGGCAAGATCGGTCTAAATAGAGGTAAGGCCTTAGCTAAGCAGATCATTGATGAAGCAGAAGCTAAGTCTAAAAATATGGTCAAGCAAGCTATCCTCGACGGAAAGACGCAAGTCTACGATTTGAAACTGCAGGCAGAAAAGGAATTGAAGGATCGTAGAGCGGAATTGACAGATCTAGAAAACAAGCTATTAAGAAGAGAAGACAGTTTGAATTATCGTGATGAAACGATGAATCAAAAGGAGAAAAAATTAGACAACAAATTAAAACAGGCTGAGGAAAAAGAACAGAAACTCAGCAATATGGAACAGGAACTTCAGTCACGTATCGATGGCCAGATCGCGCTGTTGGAAAAGGTCTCGAATATGTCTGAGGCTGATGCGAAAGCGGAATTGATGGATGTTGTCGAAAAGAAGATTCAGAATGAAGTTGCTGTTTATATTCGTGATTGTGAAGAAGATGCCCGTTTGAAAGCACAGGAGATATCAAGGGAGATCATCGCCACAGCGATCCAACGCTACTCGCAAGAAGAGGCGATTGAGCGCAGTGTCTCTGTAATATCGATACCTAATGAAGAAATGAAAGGACGAATCATTGGTCGTGAAGGTCGTAATATTCAAGCTTTTGAAGCTGCGACAGGTGTTGATCTGATCATTGATGACACTCCAGAGACAATTACGATTTCCTGCTTCAATCCAATCAGAAGAGAGATCGCCCGTGTTGCTTTGGAATCTTTGATCCGTGATGGACGTATACAGCCGGGCAGGATCGAAGATGTCGTTAAAAAGGTTACAAAAGAGATCAATGATGAAATTTATAAAGCCGGCGAGAATGCGATTTTCCGTTTGCAGATCGGAAAAATGAACAAGGAACTCGTACAGCTCGTCGGACGGATGAAATATCGTTATTCATATGGTCAAAACGGTCTTCAACACTCGATGGAAGTTGCTTTCATCGCCGGTATGATGGCAGCTGAACTAGGTCTTAATCAGTCACTTGCAAAGCGTGCCGGTCTGTTGCATGATATTGGTAAAGCGGTTGATTTTGAAGTTGATGGCACACATGTGGAATTGGGAGCTAAGATCGCTAAGAAGTATGGTGAGAACGAAGTTGTCATCAACGCTATCGAATCACATCATGGTGATAAACCGGCTACATCTCTGATCGCCAATCTTGTCGCCGCTGCAGATACTCTCAGTGCTGCCCGTCCGGGAGCTCGTAACGAAGGTCTTGAAAACTATATCAATCGGTTGGAAAGCCTTGAGAATATTGCCAAGAGTTTTGACGGCGTTGAGAAGGCTTTCGCGATCCAAGCTGGTCGTGAAGTGAGAGTAATGGTAATGCCGGATAAAGTCGATGATGCCAAATGTCATCTGATTGCTCATGATATTAAAGAGAAGATCGAAAATGAACTCACTTATCCAGGTCAGATAAAAGTAACTGTTATTCGTGATATGCGTGCTAGTGAGATAGCCAAATAATGAAGATTCTGTTTTTAGGTGATATCGTCGGCAAAGCCGGCCGCGATATCATCTTTCATTATCTGCCTATTATCAAAGACCGGGAGAAGATCGATCTTACGATTGCTAATGGAGAAAACAGTGCGCACGGAAAAGGAATAACTCGTAAGATATACGATCGTTTAAAAGAAAACGGTGTTGACGTTATCACCTTAGGGAACCACGCTTATTCAAAAAAGGAGATCGTTGAATATGTCGATGAATGCAAAGATCTCGTTTTCCCGTATAATTATGATAATGACCTCAAAAAAGAACCACGGATATGCGTGGTTAATGATCTATCGATCTGTGTTTGCAATATTCTTGGTTCGGCGTTTATGGCACAGAATGCATTCGATCAGTATCGGTCTATGAATGAGATACTTGCTGATTATAAGGCTGATCTCTATTTTGTCGATCTGCACGCGGAAGCAACAGCAGAAAAGCTGCTGTTTGCGAATTATTATGAGGATAGACTGGTTGCGGTATGTGGTACTCACACACATATTCAGACGGCTGATGAACGTCTTATCGGTGGTTGCGCATATATTACCGATGTCGGAATGAATGGGGTTTATGACAGTATCATCGGGCGTGATATCGAAGAGATGAAGGCTATGGTTATTGAAAAGAAGAAGACTCGTTTTACGGTAGCTACGGGTCCGGCAATCTTTTGCGGTGTAATCATAGAGATAGATGAAAAGACAAAAAGAGCGGTCGATATCAAAAGATTACAATTCCGTCCACATTATGAGTAAAATATTGTATAATATTTTTGTTCAAGGAGGTTTTTTGAAATGCCAGTCAAGGTAGATCAAGATGTCTGCATTGGTTGCGGAACATGCTGTGGTGTTTGTCCAACAGGTGCGATCACTTTAAATGGTGATGGCAAGGCTGAATGTGATGAAAACACATGCATCGATTGCGGTGCTTGCGTATCATCATGTCCTGTTTCTGCAATTAATCAATAAAAACCAAGTTAAACTTGGTTTTTTTCTGGCATAATAATACATATATGAAAAATAACAAGAATTTTATTTTACCCTCACAAATCAGTGCTCGAAAAAGGACTAAAAATGTCTCGAATATAGAAAGGGATCTCTTTGTGATCGATGAAAATATTAAGGGCATCGGAAAAGGACGTTCTTATTATGTTCGAACTTACGGCTGTCAGGCTAATTTTCACGATTCAGAGACCATTGCCGGTATTTTGGAAGATCTAGGTTATATTCAGAGCGATACTATCGAAGACGCAGATCTGATCTTGCTCAATACTTGCGCAATCAGACGTAATGCTGAAGAAAAGGTGCTCGGCGAATTAGGAAACCTCAAAAAATTGAAGCGAAATGATCCTGATAAGATAATTGCTTTAAGTGGTTGTATGGCTCAAGAAGAAGAGATGGTGGAACACATATTGAGCAAATATTCGCAAGTCGACCTGATATTTGGTACACACAATATCTACAATCTGCCAAAACTCCTCTATCACGCTTTGCTGAATAAAGAAAAGACAGTCGAGGTATACTCTAAAGAAGGTGATATTGTCGAAGCTCTGCCGGTCAAACGCGGTAATGGTCATAAAGCATGGGTGAACATAAGCTATGGATGTGATAAGTTCTGTTCATACTGCATCGTTCCATATACGCGTG
>CASEHR010000145.1 GCA_949287785.1 uncultured Bacillota bacterium
TATTGTCTGCCTAAAGATACGAAACAGCTTTTGGCAAATTTTGACAGTGTTCCCAGTAATATCATCGAAGCGGTCGTCAAGGCCAATAAGACCCGTAAAGAACACATAGCTGCCATGGTGATCAAGAGAAATCCGAAGACTGTCGGTGTCTTTCGTCTGGTC
Source organism: uncultured Bacillota bacterium (assembly GCA_949287785.1). Lineage (GTDB taxonomy): Bacteria > Bacillota_I > Bacilli_A > Erysipelotrichales > Erysipelotrichaceae > JAHHTG01. The sequence continues at coordinate 163 of CASEHR010000145.1, forward strand.
ATGAAAGCCGACAGCGATAATTTCCGTTCCAGTGCAGTCTTTGATGTGATGAAGACGATCGCTGAAGCTAAGATCGATATCGTCATCTATGAACCGACATTGAAAGAAGCTACCTATCTAGGCTTACCGATCGAAAATGATTTAAAAGCTTTCAAGGATAAGTGCGATGTCATCATCGCTAACCGTTACAGTGACATGCTGGATGATGTGAAAGAGAAGGTCTATACCAGAGATCTTTACCGGAGAGACTGATGAAAGACGTTCTGGCTTTTGGTGAAGCGCTGATCGATTTTCTGACGATCGGTAATGATGGATATCCGATATTGAAAGCCAATCCCGGCGGAGCACCATGCAATTTTCTGGCTGTCCTGGCGCACTTCAAAAAGAAGGTCACCTTCTGCGGCAAAGTCGGTGATGACCGCTTCGGTGCTTTATTGCTTGAGACATTGAAGGATCATGGTGTCGATGTCAGCGCAGCTGTTATCGACAAGGAATTCTTCACGACGATGGCTTTTGTCTTGCTTGATGAAAAAGGCGATCGGAGCTTTGCCTTTGCACGCAAACCGGGAGCTGATATGATGCTCAGAGAGGATGAGATCGACCATAAGGTGATCGATGATCATAAGATCATCTATTTTGGTGGTGTTGCCTTGACGAAAAAGCCGACACGCGACGCCGTTATCGAAGCGATCAGCTATGCCAGATCGAAGAAGAAACTCATCGCCTTTGATGTCAATCTGCGTTTAAATCTCTGGGATGATGAAAGGGAAGCTGAGACTATCTTAAAGGAAATGATCAGATCAGCGGATATCGTCAAGCTCAGCATCGAAGAAGCGGTATTTCTCTATGGGGATATCGAAAAGGCAAAAAGGGAACTGCAGACTAAGAAGATATCCTTTATCACTTTAGGTGAAAAAGGAGCGATCACTTTATATAAAGGTCATGATCATCATTATGAGGGCCAAAAGGTCAAGGTGATCGATACGACCGGCGCCGGAGATATATTCTTTGGTACAGCGATCGCCGGTCTGATAGATCGTGATATAGACAGTCTATCATCCGATGATATCGATGACATAAGCAAAAAGGCAATAAAGATCTCCGCTGCCTCATGTATGTATGAGGGCGGCATCAAAAGTGTCGATCAACTGCCTTCTGATCTTTGAATACCTTCATGATATAAAATAAAGCCCAATTGACAAATAGCGCTACCGCGATCCCGATCGAGGTATCGATAAAACGGTCAACGGCGAAGGAAAGCGGTGTCTCATCGGCATGATTGATCGTGACGGAAAGAAAGACGACACAGGAAAGATAAGTGCTGTCTGGCTGTTTGATCATGACTGAGAAATAGATGACCGGTATCAATAACATAGTCAGGATCAGATAGCGGACAAGTTCATGATCAAAGGGGATGATACTTTGTTCGATAAAGAGAAACAAAGCCCCGGCGATGCAGCCGATCACAGTTGCGATCAACCGGTTCTTGCCGGTCTTGATGGAATCTTTCATGTCTTTTTTAATGCATAAGATCGCAGCGATAGCGCCATAAAAAGGTACACCGTCACCTCTCATGTAGTCGATCACAAAACAGATGAAGACCGCGATACAGGTCTTGATCGTACGCATGCCTGGCCATTTCATAAGTTAATGATAACACCTATACAAATGCGTATAAAGATACTAAAATTACACAAAAAGGGGAAATATATGCGCTTGTGTGAAGGAAGTATAGACAGACGGTATCTGGTCGAAAAGATCGATCTGCCCTTTGCCTTGGAAAGAAGATTAGAGGCTTTGGGAATGACGATCGACGGACCGATCGAGACAGTCGATAAAAAAGGCAAGGGGATCATGATCATCAAGATCCGTGGTACGAGGTTCGCTCTTGGCTACAACATCACTAAAAACATCATCGTGAGGGAGGATCTATGAATAATCTGACGATCGGGTTTATCGGTAATCCCAACTGTGGCAAGACCACGCTTTTCAATGCCTATACCGGTGCTGACCTCAAGGTCGCCAATTGGCCGGGTGTTACGGTCGAAAAGGTCGAAGGATCCTTTGAATACAAAGGGCAGAAGATCCATCTAGTCGATCTGCCGGGGACTTATAGTCTTACTTCTTATACGATGGAAGAGATCATATCGCGTAATTTCATCCTTTCCGATGAAGTCGATGTGATCATCAATGTGATCGATGCCGGTGCTTTGGAGAGGAGTCTGTATCTGACTTTGCAGCTTCTGGAGCTCAATAAACCGGTCGTCATCGCTTTGAATATGATGGATATCATTGAAAAACGCGGCCTTGAGATCGATATGCACCGTTTGCCGGAGATGTTGGGAATACCGGTGATCCCTGTATCAGCCCGTAAAAGAAGAGGGCTCGATTCCCTGATCCATGCGGCTATCCATCATAAAGATGCGCCGATCGATCCGCTGATCCACGAACACAAAGAGACTTCTAAACATCGTCATGACCATCACAAAGAATATACGATGGTCTATTCCGATGATATCGAAGATAAGATCGATATCATCATCGAGGCTTTGGACAAACAGTATCATGATGTCAAAGACAAGCGTTGGGTGGCGATCAAGGAACTGGAAAGAGATAACGAGATCATTGAAAAATACCCTTTGGATCTGCCTTTTTTAAAGGATGATCACAGCTCGCTCATCATCAATGAAAAATATGACTTCATCGGCGAAGTCATCGATGAAGTGTTGGTACATCGTGAAAGGACTGATGTCTTTACGGAAAAAGTCGACAAGGTACTGACCAATAAATGGGCCGGTATCCCGATCTTTCTTCTGATCATGGCTGTTGTCTTCTTTCTGACTTTTACTGTCGGTGACTTTATCAAGGGCTATTTTGAGATGTTTATCGATCTGATCTCAAAAGCAGCCGATGATGCGCTTATCTATATCAGGGCCGGCGATACTTTGCGGTCGCTTGTCGTCGATGGGATCATTGCCGGGGTCGGCACGATCATCACTTTTATGCCGAATATCCTGATCCTGTTTCTGTGTCTGGCCTTGCTTGAAGACAGTGGCTATATGGCCCGGGTCGCTTATATCATGGAAGGGATCATGTCGAAAATGGGCCTCAGCGGTAAGGCCTTCATTCCGATGCTTCTGGGATTTGGCTGTACGGTACCGGCGATCATGGCTTCAAGATCGCTTGAAGACCGCCGTGACCGTCTGAAGGTGATGCTGGTGACGCCTTTTATGTCCTGTAACGCAAGACTTACGATCTACATCCTTTTTGCGGAGATGTTCTTTAGTGACAAGGCGATGATCATCGCTTATTCAATGTATCTGATCGGTATCATCGTGGCGATCATCACCTCTTTTATCATCCACATCTTCGATAAGGGTCATACCGTCAATTATCTGCTTATCGAACTGCCGGAATATAAACTGCCTGATGCGCATACGGTTGCGATCTATGTTTTTGAAAAGGTCAAGGACTATTTAGAGAAAGCCGGAACGACGATCTTTTTAGCGACCATTATCATCTGGCTCATCCTGAATTTCGGACCGGGTGGTCTTGTGAGCGATATGAGTGAAAGTTTCGGGGCGTACATCGGCAGATTCCTGGTACCTGTCTTCACGCCGATCGGACTTGGTTTCTGGCAAGTCGTGGTGGCACTGATTGCCGGTATATCGGCCAAAGAGGTCGTCGTCAGCAGTATGGCGGTCTTATTCGGGGTCGTCAATGCTTCATCGCCTGCAGGAATGGCTCTATTCTCATCTTCGCTGATGAGTATCGGTTTTGAGAGTCTGAATGCTTTTTGTCTGATGGTCTTTTGTCTTTTGTATATCCCCTGTGCAGCTACGCTTGCGACGATCAAAAAGGAATCCGGTTCTTGGAGCTGGACCATTGTCTGTGCCGGTTTTCAGCTTTTTGTCGCCTGGATCGTCACTTTTATCGTCTATCAGCTCGGATTGTTTCTGATATAAGATGTATATCGTTATCATCGTTATTGTCATATGGGTCATCTTCGCTGTAAGAAGGATAAAAAAGCATGCCAGATGCAAGCGATGCCCTTTAGCCGCCGCTTGCGATCATCGTCGCTAGCCAAGACTGATCGATTCCTGACTAGTATTTAGGTAAATCGAGGCAGATTCTTGTATAATAAAGACATGGCAGAAATAAAGAAGAAAAGAAGAGTCAAAAAGAGTCTGGTCAAGATCGTTTCGATCGTCGTCATAGGTGTTTCGATATATCTGCTTTATGGAGTCGGTGCTGAAGTTCTGGGGATGATCGATCTGAAGAACCAGGCCGATGCTGCGCAGGCTGAGCTTGAGAAGCTTCAGGATGAGAATGCTTCACTCATCTCCAAACGCGATAAGCTTGAAGACCCTGATTATGTTTCGACATACGCCAGGGGCAATTATATGTTTTCAAAAGATGGTGAGCAGATCTTTTATCTGCCGGGAGCGAGCGATGCGACTGACAGCACTGCTCAAGCCGAACCAAGTGAAACACCGGAACCATCTGTGACTACGACAACAGACACGCAATAGCCCACAGATGCGGGCTATTTTTATTAGGGGGGCATATGCGAAGAAGCGGGATCCTATTACATATATCATCACTGCCGTCACCATACGGGATCGGGACTTTTGGTAAACAAGCTTACCGGTTTGTCGATTTTTTAAAGGAAGCTAGGCAGCATTATTGGCAGATACTGCCGATCGGGCCAACAGGTTATGGTGATTCGCCATACCAGTCTTACAGCAGCTATGCAGGCAATCCGTATTTTATCGACCTTGATCTTTTAAAAGACAGAGGTCTTTTGAAAAAAAGAGAATATCAGGATATAAACTGGTCGAAAAACGATGAAGAAGTCGATTACGGAATCATCTATCAGGAAAGATCAAAGGTTCTGAAGAAGGCTTATGCCCGTTTCGATACCGATGATCATGATTATCTGACCTTTATCGATAATAATGCCTACTGGTTGGATGACTACAGTCTTTTTATGGCGATCAAAGAGACCTATGGGATGCGGCAATGGCTGGAATGGCCCAAGGTCTTAAGAGACCATGATGATAAAGCACTGATCCGTTTTTATAATGATCACAGACAAGCGGTCGAATATCATAAGGTCATCCAATACCTGTTCTACCGGCAATGGAGCGATCTGAAGGCTTATGCCAATGAAGCGGGGATAGCGATCATCGGTGACTTACCGATCTATTGTGCTTTAGACAGTGCTGATGTCTGGAAAGACAGCGATCTGTTTTTACTTGGGGAAGATAAACGACCGGCATATATCGCCGGCGTACCGGGTGATGCGTTTAATCCGGGCGGTCAGTTGTGGGGCAATCCTTTATACGACTGGCAAAAAATGCAAAGAGACGGTTATAGGTGGTGGTGTGAGCGTATTGTCTATCAGAACCATCTTTTCGATGTTGTCCGTCTCGATCACTTCCGTGGTTTTGTCCAGTATTTTAAGATCAGAGCAGATGAAAATACCGCCCGCAATGGCTTTTGGGAAGATGGTCCGGGTTATGATCTTTTTAAAAAGCTCAGGGAACGTTACGGTGATCTAAATATCATCGCCGAGGATCTTGGCGTCATCACCGATGATGTGCGTGCACTGCTTGAACAATGCGGCTATATGGGGATGAAAGTCCTGGAATTCGCTTTTGATCATAACGGTAAAGATTCTGACTATCTGCCGCATAATATCATCAAGGACTGTGTCGCCTATATCGGTACACACGATAACGAAACGATAAACGGCTGGCTGAAGAACATTGACAAAGAAGATAGAAAATACCTGTTTGATTATCTGAATATCGATAAAAAGAGTGCCCGGATCGGGATCCTCAAGAGTTTGTGGGCTAGTGTCAGTGATACGGTCATCGTCCAGGCTCAGGATATCCTGAATGTCGATAAGCGGATGAATACGCCATCGACATCCGGTGGAAATTGGCAATGGCGGGCTAAAAGAGGTTCTTTCAATAGGTCTCTGGCCCGGTCACTTGCCTATATGATGGACATCTATGCCAGATATTAAGGAGGAAAACATGCGCAATCCAGTATTTACCTATGTCGAAGACCTGAACAAACAGATCGAGACAAGTCAGAAAGAGGCTATCGAAGAGGTCGCCAAAGTCATCGTCGAATGCATCGATAACGGTGGTATCTTACAAGCCTGGGGCAGCGGTCATAGTTTAGCCGGGGCGATGGAGATATGTCACCGGGCAGGTGGATTCATTCCGACCAAAAGGCTCAACGAGCCAAGTATGGGGCAGTATGAGACAGTTGAAGGTGTCGGTACCACTTATATGAAGAAAGTCGATGTCAGAAAAGAAGATGTCGTCTTTGTCATCTCCAACAGCGGCCGTAACCCTTTATGTGTTGAGATCGCATCAGCTGCTAAAGAGAAAGGAGCCAAAGTCGTAGCGATCACGGCTTTAGAGGCCTCCAAGACTTTAAAGGCTAAGCATTCAAGCGGTAAGAAACTGTATGAAGTAGCGGATTATGTCCTTGATAACTGTACACCGCTGGGTGATTGTTGTATCGATCTTGCAGGCTTTGATTCCAAGGTCATCGGTCTGAGTATGATCACTACCAGTATCATCATCCAGGCGACGATGTACCGGGCGATGCAGATGATGATCGCTAAAGGGGAAGAACCAAAGGTCTACCAATCACAAAATATCGACGGCATGCGGGAGAAGAATGAAGCATTGGAAAAACTGTATGCCGATCGGTTGAATCGTCTGTAAGATAGCAAAAGGCGCTCTATACAGCGCCTTTTATGACAGTAAACGATCGATCGAGCGACGATATCTCCGATAGTCTTTATCCTGCTTCTTCGCCGCTTTGATCCTTTCGCGTTTATCCCTGTTCAGCTTATAGCGGATGAGCTTGAAAAGAGCCAGGGCTTTGATGATGTTATAGAAGGTATGTCGTAATTTATTGATGACAGCCTGATATTTGATATCGATGACCATCAGTTTATCTCTGATATCAAAAGCCTTCTTTTCAAGATCGTCATATTTGCCATAGACCGTTTTTAAAGACAGCGACAAACGGATCAGATAAATGATCAGAATGATGCCGATGACGATATAGATATAGGGAATGTACCTGTTGACAAGCCTTAAGAATGATAATACTTCCTGCATGATCCAATTATACCTCAACATCGACTTCAATACACTGTTCTTTGATGAATAACGGCATGATACCTTTGGTGTATGCGGCGATCTTTTCGTCGATGCTTTTTTCGACCATAAAATCATAGGTCACATCGACCCCATAGTCGACATTTAGGACGATGGCCTGTGTTCGCAACAGATGATCGATCTTGCTGGCGATATCATAGGGTATGATGAGCTTATACTCAAGCATCGTCTTCTCTTGGGTGAATGCAGCGTTTTTGAGTGTTTCGGATACCGCTTTGCCATAAGCACGGATCAGGCCGCCCATACCGAGTTTGATACCACCGAAATAACGCACAACGACAGCACCGACATCGGTAAGACCGCTTTTTTCAAGGGCTGTTAAGATCGGCAGTCCGGCACTGCCGCTCGGTTCACCATCATCGTTGGATCTTCTGGCATCTTTGCCAAGGTAGGCGCTGCAGTGATGGGTGGCATCGTAATGTCTTTTTTTGATAGTGCTCAAATAGTCGTTGAATTCATCGATATCATCGATCCGTCTGATATAACAGATGAATTCGCTTTTTTCGACAGTGATCGAATGAGTATACTCGCCTTTAATGTACATATCTTTATTATAAATGATAGGAGTTATTAGTAAAATACCACTGTCTATGTTAACATCATAACAAAGAAGGAGGCCATATGATCGATCTGCATATACATAGTCATTACAGTGATGACGGGGAATATTCCCCGCAAGAATTATTGGACATTGCCCGATCAAAAGGGATCAGGATCATGGCGATCGCCGACCACAACTGTGTTAGAGCCAATCGGGAAGCAAGCAAGCTGGCTGAGCTATATGATATCCGTTATATCAAAGCTATCGAGATCGATTGTGATTTCCATGGTGTCAAGCTGCATGTCTTGGGCTATGGCGTCGATGATGGTGACAGCCGATATCAAAGACTTGAAGAGAATATCAGAAAACAGGAAATATCAAACGGTAAGCGGAAGATCGAACTCACCGAGAGCCTTGGTTTTAAGGTCGACCAGAAGAAACTCGACATGATCAGCAAAGACGGTGTCTATGCCGGCGAGCATTTTGCGAAAGTCTTGCTGAATGATGAGCAATATCTTGACAATGAGCTGTTAAGACCTTACCGGCCGGGCAATGAAAGAGGAGATAATCCTTATGTCAATTTCTTCTGGGATTATTATGCGCAGGGCAAACCGTGTTATACAAAGGTAGACTATATGAGTCTTGAGGAGTGTGTCGGTCTTATTCACGATACCGGCGGCAAAGCTATCCTGGCTCATCCCGGTAATAATCTGCAAGGAAGATTTGAACTTTTCGATATGATGGTCCCATTGGGGATCGACGGCGTTGAAGCTTTCAGCAGTTATCACGATCTTGAAACATGCCTCTATTTCAAAGACAAGGCATTGGCTTATGGTCTTATATATACGACCGGCAGTGATTTCCATGGCAAGACCAAACCGCGTATCGTCATGGGTCAGACCATGTGTCAGGATATCGGATATATCGAAAAAGAACTCATCGACAACAAGCTCATCCCAGAAGAAAGTTAAATCAATAATTTATGCCAGACGGTCTTTTTGTGTTATACTACCACAGTTATGTCGAAGAGAAATTCAGATAAGATGGCCACATGGCCGATAGGTAAATTACTGTATTCGATGGCTTTACCGGCTGTCATTTCCTTATTCATCCAGTCGATGTACAACATCGTCGATACGATGTATATATCCCAATACAGTCAGGATGCGATGTTTGCGATCGGGTTAGTTTTCCCTTTACAGCAGGCGGCTCTCAGTCTGGCTTTAGGTACCGGTGTCGGTATCGGGACATTGGTGTCAAGAAGACTTGGTGAGAAAAGACACGAAGAAGCCAATAAGGTAGCGACAACAGGGCTTATGATCTCTTTTGTCCATATCGCGATCGTCTTTTTGATCGGTCTGTTTCTGACAGAACCGTTCTTAGGTCTTTTTACAGACAGGCAGGAGATCATCGCTTTAGGAGCGGAGTATCTTTATATCGTCATGCTTTTGAACTTCGGGCAATTCCTCTCGGTGGTCTTTGAAAGGATCTTGCAGGCGCAGGGCAATATGATCGTGCCGATGATCTCTTTGATCGCCGGCGCTCTTACCAATATCATCCTGGATCCGATCTTCATCTTCGGTCAGTTCGGGATGCCGGAAATGGGTATGGCCGGAGCAGCGGTAGCGACTGTCGCCGGGCAGATCGTTTCGATGGTCATCGATCTTGCGGTCTTGCTGATCGGTAAACATGATGTCCAGTTCAAATTCAAAGGTTTCAGGATCGAGGCGGCCAATATCAAGAATATCTACACGGTCGCTTTACCGACAGCGGTCATGAATATGATCTCAAGTGTTACAACGACGATGATGAATGGTATTCTGACAAGGTTCAGCGAGAACGCCGTCACTTCACTCAGCTTATATTTCAAGCTGCAGTCCTTTATCTTCATGCCGTGTTTTGGTTTCAGCCAGGGCTCATTGCCGATCCTCTCATACAATTTCGGTTCCAGGAATAAAGACCGTTACTTTAAGACGGCGAAGCTCTATATGATCAGTGCTCTTGTCGTCATGACGATCGGTACGGCACTGTTTGTGCTGACACCGGAACTCATGCTCGGTTTCTTTGCGATGGACGATGCTTTGAAAGAAGTTGCTGTTGTAACTTTGCGGATCGTTTCCCTCTCGTTTTTACCGGCAGCCTGCTCGATCGTCTTCAATACCGTCTTCCAATCCTTCGGTCAGGGTACGACTTCAATGATCCAGTCGATCTTAAGACAGATCGGATTCCTCATTCCTTTGGCTTATCTTTTGAGCAATATCTCTTTAGAAGCTGTTTGGTATTCCTATCCGATCGCAGAGGTATTGGTAGTCATCATCTTTATCCCATTG
>CASEHR010000146.1 GCA_949287785.1 uncultured Bacillota bacterium
TGATGTATTAGGAACAGTAACTACTGCATTACCTGATGTAGTAACACAAGCATTCTTTGTTGCATCCCACTTAAGACCGGTAACACCATAGTATTCATCACATGTAACGACACCATCACCGTCTTTGTCTAATGAGTTCTCTGGTGTTGAAGATTTGATTTCACCGAAACGGTCTTCATCTTTATCAGGACGAACATCCCATTCAGCTGTAACTTCATCACCGTTGATATCATAGACTAATCTGTATGTCTTGCGGTCTTTGCCTGAACCGACTCTGTGTGTTTCATCGTATTCTGGTAAATCCTTGATCAGTTCTACTAATTGATCTTCTGTACCATCAGTTACATATTGGACAGTTGTATATTTACCTGTGCCAGCACCCTTGATGTCTGACCATGTTTCCTGTTCGATAGTAACTACTGTCTGTTCACGATCATCGATCTTATCTGGGTTGCCATAGCTTGCATCTTTAGCATCGTATACATCACCTTCACCATAGTAGTCGATTACAGTGTGGAATAATACGATAACTTCATCACCGTCTTTAAGATTTGCATTTGTTAATGCATTTCCTAATGGATCAACACCATATTCTTTTTCGCCCCATACGCGAGATGTGCCGTTTGAACTAGCTACAAAAATCTCAGCAGTAACCTTTACTTTCCAAAGGTCTGATCCAACATAATCTAGGTCACCATCATAACCGAGCATATTGTCTTTAGTTACCAATAAAGCTTCAACTGCTTGAGCAGCACTAGCTGAACCATTAGCAGTAACTGTTTGATCATCGACTTTTGTGTAGAAATCGTTGTCATCAACTTCGAATGTAACGTCAACTTCGACCGTCGCCGCACTCATCCTTACCGGGGATAGGATTGTAAAAGGGAGGGGGGAGAGGGGTTGTTATGGGGGGTTAGGTAGCTCAAACAAGTATCAGTCTTTGTCTATGACGTCTTCGATCTTCTTTAAGATAGCTTCGTTTTCGTAGTGATAGTCTTTAAGCTTGTCTTTATATGACCGTAATAATTCTTTCTGATCTTTTAATTCCAATAACTTAGCCAATAATGCATTCTTATCATTAGGCACGATAAAACCATAGTGATCTTCAGTCAGCTGTTCTTTTATACCGGCTACTTCAGTACTTAATACCGGTGTTTCACACAACAGGCTTTCGATCACAACAGTCGGATATCCTTCATATCTTGATGATAGTACAAACATATCCGCATTATGGATATAGCTGTAAGGTTCATCGATCATACCTAAAAAACGCACACCCAGCTGATAGCGGTCATTCATCGCTTCCAGTTCTTCTCTTTTGTCACCATCACCGATGATCGTAAGGGTGTAATGATCTTTTACCTCTTTATATACATCCAATAAGATATCGTAACCTTTTTGATAGTGAAGTCTCCCAACAGTGACTAAATTGATCTTATTTCGATCATAGATATCGATATGATCATTCATCTTTGATTTAATACGCTTTTCATCGATCAGATTATGGATCGTTATGACATCAGAAATACCAAAGACTTCTTTGAATGAATCTCTTACAGTATCCGATACGGCAATATTGATGTCGATATTGCTGAGAGCTTTTTTAAAGGTCGACATATAATTATGGGCATAGTTATAGATCTTATAATCTGAATGGATGAAGTTGATCTTTTTATGATTGCCTGATGCTACAAACACTGTACAGAAACCCTCTTTATAGGCGATCTCTACATCATAATCGCGCTCCAGCAGTCTTTTTCTTTCTTTTTGTAATCTTTTAAAGATAAGACCGGTCTTCATATAGAAAATGATCATCAATTTACGGAATATATTCTTTAAAGTACACTGCTTTAAAGGAATATCGATCGTCGAGAAAAAAGGTGATGTATTCAGGATGTTGATATCTTCGGGGATATCCTTTATCAGCTCACCTGTTTTATGCAACACCAAAAGATCGACAGCGTATCTGTTTCGGTCAAGAACTTTCAATAATTCGATGAGGACCTTCGATACACCACCCATCCTCATCTCATCGATTACAAACAATACCCTCTTCATGAATGTTTCAATAACCTGTCTAAGATCTGATAATGACCTTTATATAATAAATAATATAATATCCTGCGTTTCATTCCTTCATCCTTCAGATATGCATACCATTCAGGAAAAGCTTTATTCAGATGATCAATATTCTCTTTATAATACCTGATCCTAGTCTTCTTATCACTGAAGCCGGCGATCTTTAAAGTATTGGCCAATAAAGCATGGGTATTGTAAAAATCTGCCATCATCGCCTTGTCAAGCTTTAGTTCACTTTGAATGTTTCTCAGGGCTATATAGATATCAAACAGACGTTTATCGGCAGTATGAGATATCGATCCTTCCCTTTGCCGGTAATAATAGTATACATCATCGATATGAACGATCTTGTTGGCTCTTGCTAACCACACCGGTATGACTGCCAGATCCTCATACCACATACCTTTGATAAATTTCTTGTCTTCAAGAAAGCTTTTTTTATAGATCTTGTCATTTGCGGAGTTGTTTGTGAAGATAACTGAAGGATCTTCTTTAAAGGAAGTGATCTTTTTAGTATATGGATCATATATATCATCATGATCATGATAATGGTATTTCATCGCAAAAGTACCGATATCCGCATCTTCATTTCTGACTGTCAGATATGCCTTTTCCAAAAGGTCATCGGATATATAATCATCACTGTCCAAAAAGAAAATATAATCACCCTTACATCTATCTTTACCGAAATTACGCGTATCAGCCAGACCGCTGTTCTCTTTATGGATGATCTTAAAACGCTCATCACCTTCGATAAGATCGGCTATGACCTCGATACTATTATCTTTGCTACCGTCATCGATGATCAGACATTCATATTCTTTGTATGTCTGCCTTTTGACCGACTCTATACATTCCCTTATATACTCTTCAGTATTATATACTGGTATTACTATACTTATCATACACGCCTCAGATATCGATGCCATATATAATAGGTCATCTTATTATTGAAATGAATAAAGATCTTTTCTTTTAAACTCAGTCTGATCCTAATATAGCGATTCTTCTTAAATCCCGGATAGTAACTTCTGATCATCTTTAAAGCCTTGTCCATCATCTCCCTATAATATGGTCTATCATAGCTCAAAAAACGATACGCACCATAAAGAGCTAACTGTTCGATAAAAAGATATTCCAATTCATCATTGTATCTTACTTTATCTTCTTCACTTATCTCATCGTAAGTCATCTTCAGTATATCTAAGATATCGTTTACTTTAGCATCATAACCCTTGGCCATGATACTGTCATTTCTCTGACGATATTGATATAAGACTTCATCGATATAGATGATCTTGTCAGTATTTAAAAAAGTCTTGATCGTCACCGGGATATCTTCATATAGTTTTCCGTTTGGATATTCAATATTCAACTTATCAAGATATGCTTTTTTATATACCTTGTTCCAGGCAAACAAAGGTGACATGATGAGATTTTTATGAAGGTCATCACTTGTATCAGCTATTCCTTTTTTTATAAAAGGTTCTCTGTTTTCATAGATATAGGCAAAATCAAAGACGATAAGATCAGGATCTTCACAAGTCTTAGCCAAAACCTTCTTATATGCACCCTTGATCACCATATCATCGCTGTCCACAAAAGCGATGTACCTGCCGCTTGCATGCATAAGACCGAGATTTCTGGCACTGGCCAGACCGCCGTTGGGCTTGATGAGACTGTGTACATTGGCATGGTTTGCGACATAACGATCGATGATGGGTTGAGAAAGATCGGTACTGCCGTCATTGACAACGATGATCTCATAATCTTCGATATCCTGATCCAAAAGACTGTCAAGACAGTCCTTAAGATATTTTTCTACGTTGTATACCGGTACGATAATGCTCAGTTCCATTTATTCACCATAGTTCTTTCTAAGATATTCATTATAATCATCGGTCTTTTCATCTTCAAGGCGGCTTCTGTTTTCCTTATACCAGGCGATCGTCTTTCTGAGACCTTCGGTGATATCACCGGTCGGGAAAAGACCGAGGTCATTGATCTTCGTGATATCAAGAGCGTACCTTAGATCATGACCTTTGCGATCAGCGATATGCCTGATATATGAATGATCCTTGCCCATCAGATCCAACACCTTATAAGCAAGGTCAAGATTGGTATATTCCTGACCGGCAGCGATATTATATATACCGCATGGTGCCTTGCGCATGATCTGATCGATGATGTTGCAGTTATCTATCACATAAAGCCAATCCCTTTTATTATTACCTTCCCCATAGATCAGGATGTCTTTATCGTTGTTGATGCGGTCGATCATCTGGGGAATAAACTTTTCGATGTGCTGGGCTGGGCCGTAGTTATTGCTGGACCTGGTGATCACCGTATCAAGACCATAGGTATTGTGATAACTCATCACCAGCATATCAGCACCGGCCTTGGTTGCACTGTATGGATTGTTCGGACATAAAGGATCGCTCTCTTTAAAGCGATATCCACTGTCCAGTGCCGTATCGCCATATACCTCATCGGTACTGATCTGATGATATCTTTTTACTTTATACTTTACGCAGTTTTTCAAAAGACAACCGGTACCGTAGACATTGGTCCTTATAAAGACATCCGGGTCGATGATCGATCTGTCAACATGCGTCTCAGCAGCAAAATTGATCACGATATCGAGATCATACTGTTTAAAGATATCTTCGACCAACACTTCATCACATATGTCTCCTTTTATAAAGGTGATCGAATCGATGATGTCTTTGATATTTTCGATACTGCCGGCATAAGTCAGTTTATCGAGGATGATAAAATGATCATTGTAGTTCTCTTTCTCATAACGGATGAAGTTAGAACCGATAAAACCACAGGCACCTGTAACCAAGATATTCATATCAAAAGTATATCATATTTGACAAAGTGAATGACTTATTAGAAAATGTATACACCTGGGGATGTCTTGGAATCGACAAGTTTCAGCTGGGTATCGTAAGCAGTGGAGTGACTACCTAATAGTCAAACTTAAAATTAAACGCTAACAATAACAGATTAGCTTTCGCTGCTTAGTCGAATTACAGACTTGCGAAAACTTCTATAGGCGCTTTCCTGGCCGTTTATAGTCGTATTACACAGGATTGGAAAAGTGAGTTAGCCTTATCTCATCATCCGAAGACCGAAAAGGCAGATTCAGT
>CASEHR010000147.1 GCA_949287785.1 uncultured Bacillota bacterium
TGCTCGTCGCAGACCACTTACGTCTTCAGACGTGGCTGTGGGAACAGGGCTATGCCCGCATCTTAAAAACCACTAGCTAAGCTAGTGGATAGTTATTTCTGGCAACAACCATAAAAAAAGATCTTCGCTATCTATCGGAAGATCATAAAGAGCGGTCTATCTGAGCCAGGATACCTTGCCTTCCTTACCCCTGATCAGTTTACGGAGATTGGGGAGGTGATATATTTCAATAAAATAATTGAATATTCAACTATTTCATTGATATCGTGTTATAATATTTGAGCACGAGGCTGATATGACGAGAAATATCCTCAGTTTAGATTCTTCGATCTTATACAGATCGAGCCAGAAACACTTTGACCGGATCTTTGAAAGATACGGTCTTGGTTATGCTTCAGCCTTGTTTTTGACCATCATCTATGAGACTGAAGGAATAACGATGAATGAAGTAGCTGTCAGCGGCAGCTTCGATAAAGGAACAGTCACCAAATCTATCCAGAAGCTTCAGGACCAGGGATTAGTCGAGGTGAGAGTCAGTATAGAAGACAAACGACAGAAGAACCTGTATACGACCGCAAAAGCTCAGGAGATCATGACTGACATCTATCTTCAGAAACAAGCCTGGTGGGACTATCTGTTACAGGACGTAAGCGACTTGGAACTGGACGAGTATATGCGTACATCAGCGAAGATCATGATGCGGGCTAAAGAGTATGATATCAAGGATGATATAGAGTCAAGTGTCAGGTTTTTCGGGATCCAGAAAGTGACATTGCTTGATTATCCGGGGAATGTTGCCGCAACTCTGTTTACCGGCGGATGTAATTTCCGTTGTCCGTTTTGTCAGAATAAACCACTGGTATTTCTTGATGAGGGCAACACGGAACTTGATAAGGAGGATATCCTGTCATATCTTAAAGAACGTCATGGCTTGTTGGATGGTGTCTGTATCAGCGGCGGTGAACCGCTGATCCACAAAGGCCTTAAGAGTTTTATCAAAAAGATCAAAGATCTCGGTCTAAAGGTCAAGATCGATACCAACGGCAGCTTGTATGATGAACTTAGAGATCTGATCGAAGAGGGACTTGTCGACTATGTTGCGATGGATGTCAAAAACAGCAAAGAACGTTATCCGATGACCATCGGTCTTGATTCCTACGACCTCACTAATATCGAAAAGAGCGTTGATCTTTTGAAAAGTGGTGTCGTCGATTACGAATTCAGAACGACGGTCGTCAAAGAATATCACGACCTTGATGCGATACGCGAACTCGGTCAATGGCTCAAGGGATCCAAACGGCTCTATCTGCAGCAGTTCGTCGATCGTGATAGTTGTATCATGAAAGGTCTGCATGCCTACGATAAGGCGACACTTATCGCCATGCGTGATGAATTACGAAAGTATATTCCTGATACGGATATACGGGGAATAGAATAGGAGAGAGAAATATGTACAGAGTGATCAAAAGAAATGGTAAAACAGTCGATTTCGATATCGAAAAGATCGCTGCGGCGATCGAGAAAGCGTTTGTCGCCTGTGAAAAGCAATACCATCCGACAGTCATCAACATGCTGGCACTGAATGTCACCAGTAATTTTGAAGAGAAGATCAAAGACGGTCTGATCAATGTTGAAGACATCCAGGACAGTGTGGAAGAGGTATTGTCAAACGCCGGTTATGCTGATGTAGCCAAGGCTTATATCCTTTACAGAAAACAGCGTGAAAAGGTCAGAAATGTATCCGAGACTGTTCTTGATTATAAGAAACTGGTCGATCAGTATCTCAATGTCAGCGATTGGCGCGTTAAAGAGAATTCGACCGTTACCTATTCGGTCGGTGGTCTGATCCTTTCAAACAGCGGTGCTATCACGGCGAACTATTGGCTGAGTGAGATCTATGATGAAGAGATCGCCAATGCGCACAGATCCGGCGATATCCATCTCCACGATCTGAGTATGTTGACAGGCTATTGTGCCGGCTGGTCTTTAAAGCAGCTGATCCAGGAAGGACTTGGCGGTGTTAAAGGCAAGATCACATCCAAACCGGCAAGACATCTCAATTCATTATGCAATCAGATGGTCAACTTCTTAGGCATCATGCAAAACGAATGGGCCGGTGCACAGGCTTTCTCATCGTTTGATACTTATCTGGCACCGTTTGTAAAGATCGATAATCTCGATTATGAGACAGTCAAGCACTGCATCGAATCTTTCATCTATGGCGTCAATACACCGTCACGCTGGGGAACACAGGCACCGTTCTCCAATGTCACTCTTGACTGGACAGTACCGGATGACCTGGCTGAACAGAACTGTATTATCGGCGGTAAAGAAGTCGGTTTCAAATACAAGGATTGCAAAAAAGAGATGGATATGATCAACAAGGCCTTTATTGAGGTCATGCTGGAAGGAGATGCTGATGGCAGAGGTTTCCAATATCCGATCCCGACCTATTCGATCACCAGAGATTTTGACTGGTCAGAAACCGAAAACAATAAGCTCTTATTTGAACTTACAGCTAAATACGGTACACCATATTTCTCAAACTACGTCAACAGCGATATGAAACCGAGCGACATCAGATCGATGTGCTGCCGCTTGCGTTTGGATCTGAGAGAACTGAGAAAGAAGTCCGGCGGTTACTTCGGCAGCGGCGAATCGACCGGTTCGATCGGCGTCGTTACGATCAATCTGCCGCGGATCGCCTATTTAGCCAAGGATGAAGCAGACTTCTACGCCCGTCTTGATCATATCATGGACATCAGCGCCCGTTCATTGAAAGTCAAAAGAGAAGTCGTTACCAAGTTGCTCGATGCCGGTCTGTATCCTTATACCAAACGTTATCTCGGTACCTTCAATAATCACTTCTCGACGATCGGTCTTGTCGGTATGAATGAAGCCGGTCTGAATGCGAAGTGGTTAAGAGCTGACCTGACGCATAAAGAAGCCCAGGCTTTTGCCAAGGATGTCCTCAATCATATGCGTGAGCGATTGATCATCTATCAGGAAGAGTACCATGACTTATACAATCTTGAAGCTACACCGGCTGAAAGTACATCATATCGTCTGGCTAAGCATGATAAGGAGAAATATCCGGATATCATCACGGCTTCAAAAGAAGGTGAGACACCGTATTACACAAACAGCTCACATCTGCCGGTCGGATATACCGATGATGTTTTTGCAGCTTTAGATGTACAGGATGAACTTCAGACACTATATACATCAGGAACAGTATTCCATACATTCTTAGGTGAGAAATTACCTGATTGGAAGGCGGCAGCGACCTTGGTCAAAAAGATATCAGACAATTACCGCCTGCCGTACTATACGATCTCACCGACTTACTCGATCTGTCCGGAACACGGTTATATCAAAGGTGAAGAGTATACATGTCCGCTCTGCGGCAAGACGACAGAAGTATGGTCACGTATCACCGGTTACTATCGTCCTGTTCAAAACTGGAATGACGGTAAAGCCAAAGAGTTTATCGACCGTAAGGAATACTGTGTTGAAAGCTCTGTGCTGCATGGCAAAGAAAAGATCGCTGTAGCGAGTGAACCGGTCAATGAAGAAGTGCGTATCACCGGAGATGATCTTGGAGAAGTGTTATTATTTACGACTAAGACCTGCCCTAACTGCAAGCTGACGGAAAAG
>CASEHR010000148.1 GCA_949287785.1 uncultured Bacillota bacterium
GACCATCGATATGTCTATTGAGATCAAAAGTGAAGAATCTTCCTTGGCTATGCCGATGGATATCATTTTTATTGGTGAAGACATGAAAAGCGAAATGCCGACGATGTATGTCGAAGCCAATACCGAAGTTCTCGGTACAGCTTCCACCAGCAAGCAATGGACCAAAGACGGTATCACTTACAGCGATGTCGATGGTGTACGGACGACGGCTGAGATGACGGATATAGATACCGATGACATGATATCGGTCGATCTGAGTGATAAGCTGAAGGACATGCAGGCTGTCACAGAGGGCGACAAGACGAAGATCGATGCGAAGATCCCTTTTGATACCTTTAAAGATCTGATGGGATCATCGCTTGAGGATACTGCTATGTTGGACCAGCTGACACTTGATGATGTTTCTTTGACGATCATCATAGCTGATGGATATATCGAAGCGATGGAGCTTGATACCGGTGCTATCGATATCGAAGGACTCGGTGAGATGACGATCGAAGCTTCTTATGCCTATGCTGATCTTAATGAGGCAGCAGTACCGGAATTTGACCCCAGTGAATTCGACGATGACAGGTATCAGGCAGAAACAGTGTATGGTGAATACGATCTCACTTTGGAAAACGGCGATGATCTGGTCGCTCTGGGATACGAATATGTCGGAGAAGATACTTACTATAACGGTCTGTATATCATCGACCTTGAATATAAACAGATCGCTAATGATGATCTTTCAGTCATTTATGACTGGGAATATGATCAGACGGCCGTTTATGATGTGGATATGAATGCGATATGCGGATACGACCACACATTGAATATGTATGGTCTTGGCGATGAAAGCGTCTGTCCTCTAAGCGATATCGGCTATCTGAGAGAAGCGTATAATGATATCGCCGAAAGGATATTGAATAATTAGGAAGACGATGGAACGGAGCTGATGCTATGAGCTGTGTAAGAACAGCTGTACCTGTCGTTTTACAGTTAGAAGGAAAACAATGATCAAAACATGTCCTTATTGTAACAGTCATAATATAGCAATAGGATATCACCTTGGCGGTGGCAGGCTGTATAGTGACCAATACGCTTATCATTCAAACAGCAGCGCTTCTGATCTGGAGACCTATTTTTGTAAAGACTGTGGTATGGTTATTGCTCAAAAAGTACTGCGTCCTGAGATATTTGATAACCTAGATGACATCAGAGAAGATGAATTGCTCGAAAAAATAAATGATCTGGGTATTATGCTTATAAATCATCACGACTATCTTCCATCGTTAAGCGATGACGGTTTTACGATGCAAAATATCATCGGTCTTATTGAAAAACATCGTATATTCTATACCAAGGCATTTGCCAAACGACCGGTGCTTCTTTCCATTAAAACCTATCAGCTGCTAAAAAGAGTCAAAAAAACAAAACCATTGGACGAACTATCACTTGCGATCCTTAATGAACTAAAGAAATATCAAATGCTTGAAAAAGAAGTGCTTAAGCAAAAGGTAAATGCCGATACCAAAGCTTTCAATAAGGCTTTTGACACTCTTTTAGAAAATATGCTTATAACGGCATGTGCCGGAAAGAAGCTTAATGTCAACTGGTACACATACTTGTATACTACAAGCGAACAGTTTGACAAAAGCATTAATGGTCTGCATTTCAATAAAGATGCTAAAACAGAACTATGGTCGATCTTAAGTAAGACCATGAAGATCGAAGATTTTGAGCTGTTGTGTAAATAAATATAAAAAAAGAACAACGATCGATTCAATAGTATCGGGAGTGAGCGAATGAATCGATGGATGTCTTTTTCATTTTCAACTAATAAAAAAACTGTCTGAATCGACAGTTAAGGACATATATGGTGCACCAGACAAGATTTGAACTTGCACGATTGCTCACACGCCCCTCAAGCGTGCGCGTCTACCAATTCCGCCACTGGTGCGTACTTAAATAATTATAAGAATGTTGTTGAAAATGTCAAATGGCATCACTATAATATCTGCGTATGGAATTTAGGAAGATTATTAATGTAGCTGTCATCGCCCATGTTGATGCAGGAAAGAGTACATTGGTCGACGCCTTCTTGAAGCAGAGCCATGTCTTCAAAGAACATGAAGAAGTCGTTGACTGCATCATGGATTCAAACGATCTCGAAAGAGAAAGAGGGATCACGATCTATTCGAAAAACTGTAGTGTCAATTATAAGGATTATAAGATCAATATCGTCGATACACCGGGACATGCGGACTTTTCCAGTGAAGTAGAGCGAATCACCAAAACGGTCGACACGGTCATCTTACTTGTCGATTCCAGTGAAGGACCGATGCCGCAGACCCGCTATGTTCTTAAAAAATCGCTCGAGGCTGATCTTAAACCGATCCTTCTGATCAACAAGATCGATAAAAAAGATCAAAGAGCTGCCGAGGTCATCGACGAAGTCTATGATTTATTTCTGGAGTTGGGCGCTACCGATGAACAATTGGATTTTCCGATATTATACGGCATCGCCAAGGAAGGTATCGTAAGATATGAGCCTGATGATGCCAATGAGGATATCACGCCGCTTTTTGAGACGATCATCAACAGAACGCCGTTTTATCCCGACAAGACCGCAGATGATCTCAGGATGCAGGTCAGCGCTCTGGCATATGATGACTATATCGGCAGAATCGGTATCGGTCGGGTGTATAACGGTATCATTAAAGCCAATGAGAGTATCACTGTCTGTGACAGTTCAAACAAGAATAAGACGGCTAAGATCGCCAATCTCTATAACTATCAGGGCTTGAAAAGAGTCGCTGTCAAAGAAGCGCAGGCTGGGGATATCGTCCTGATCAGCGGTATAGCTGATATTGAGATCGGTGACACGATCTGTGAAATGGGCAAGCCCTATCCAATGCCTGAGATCGCCATTGAAGAACCGACGCTATCGATGAATTTTATGGTCAATACTTCACCGTTTCAGGGGCAGAGCGGCAAGTATGTAACGTCGCGCAATATCAAAGAACGTCTGGAGAAAGAACTTGAGGTCAACGTCGGTCTGAGGGTCGAAGCAACGGAATCGACCGACACGTTCAAGGTATCGGGAAGAGGTGAGTTGCACCTTTCGATCTTGCTAGAAAATATGCGGCGGGAAGGATATGAGATCGCCGTATCGAAGCCGGAGGTCATCCTGCATGTTGAGGATGGAATCACCAAAGAGCCGATCGAGGAGGTCGTATGCAGTGTGCCTGATGAATACAGCGGTACGGTCATCAATAAGCTGAACCTGCGTAAAGGGACGATGATCGATATCCAGGATGAGGGCACTTATACAAGGATCATCTATCATGTTCCGACTCGCGGACTTTTAGGTTATCGCAGCGAATTCATCAACGACACCAAAGGTGAAGGAGTAATGGTCCGTAAATTTATCGGCTATGAACCATACAGAGGTGAAGTGCCGACGAGACAAAACGGCGTTCTTATCTCATGTGACACCGGTAAGGCGATGACATACGCTCTTTGGAATATCCAGGAAAGAGGTCAGCTGTTCATCGGTCCGCAGACCGAGGTATATGAAGGAATGATCATCGGCATGGCATCAAAAAATATGGACATGGATGTCAATCCGATCAAAAACAAGAAGATGTCAGCGGTCAGATCGACAGGTAATGATGAAGCGATGAAACTTGTACCACCAAGACAATTGTCACTTGAAGAAGCTCTTGAATTCATCAATGAAGATGAGCTTGTCGAGATCACTCCGGATGCGATCAGATTGCGGAAGAAGTATCTCACTGATATCGATCGCCGCCGTCATTATCGTGAGCTAAAAAAAGAAGAAAATCTTTAGCACTCTTATTGACAGAGTGCTATTTTGTGCTATAATACCCCTCGATGAAAGGAGATGAAGAGATATGATTAAACCTCTTTACAACAACGTTTTATTAAAGAAAGAAAAAGTCGCCAATACGACGAGCAGTGGCATCATCCTTTCCCAAAAAGAGAAAGATGAAGATTATGCGAAGGTAGTTGCTGTCGGTACGGGTAAAGTAGTCGACGGTAAAAAAGTTGATATTCCTCTACATGAAGGTGATAAAGTCATGTATAAGAAATACAGCGGAACCGATGTCAAGTATGGTGATGAAGAATATATTTTGATCGATGCCGAGGATATCTTGGCGATCGTAGAATAGGAAGTGAGTTTTTATGGCAAAAGATATTAAGTTTTCAAAAAGCGCAAGAGATGCGATGTTAGAAGGGGTCGATACCCTGGCTGATGCGGTCAAGGTCACTTTGGGGCCGAAAGGACGCAATGTTGTTTTGGATAAGAGTTATGGTTCACCGCTCATCACCAATGACGGTGTCACGATCGCTAAAGAGATCGAACTGAAAGATCCCTTTGCGAATATGGGCGCTAAGCTCGTTTATGAAGTTGCCAACAAGACCAACGATGTCGCCGGTGACGGTACGACAACAGCTACTTTGTTAGCACAATCGATGATTCATAAAGGGATCGAAGAAGTTGATCGCGGTGCTAATCCGGTATTGCTTCGTGAAGGTATTACCAAAGCGTCAAAGGCTGTTGCCGATAAGCTGTTGGCAAAGGCACACAAGATCGAGACCAATGATGATATCGCTTCAGTAGCTTCAGTATCATCCGGCAGCGAAGAGATCGGTAAGATCATTGCAAAGGCAATGGATAAAGTCGGTAAAAACGGTGTGATCAATGTCGATGAATCGAAGAGTTTCGATACAACATTGGAAGTAACCGAAGGTCTAAGATACGATAAGGGTTATATGTCACCGTATATGGTATCAGATCGTGAGAAGATGGCCGTTGAGATGGAAAGACCACTGATTTTGGTCACTGATCAGAAGGTATCGACGATCCAGGATATCTTACCTTTACTTGAACAGATCGTTCAGATGAACAAGCCTTTCCTCATCATCGCCGATGATCTGGAAAACGAAGTCCTGTCGACTCTGATCGTCAATAAATTGAGAGGTACATTCAACGTTGTAGCGACAAAGGCTCCGGGCTTTGGTGATAATCAAAAGGAAATGCTGCAGGATATCGCTGTCTTGACTGGTGCAAGATTCATCTCCAAGGATCTGGGTATGGAACTCAAGGATACAAAAGTCGAAGATCTCGGTTCATGCAACAAGCTGATCGTTGAAAAAGATCATACGACGATCATCGAAGGAAGCGGTGATAAAGCAAGCTTTGAAGCAAGGGTCAAAGAGATCGAAGCGAAGATCGATATCACTGAATCAGAATACGATAAGAAGCAGCTGCGTGAGCGCTTAGCCAAGATGACTAATGGTATTGCCGTCATCAAAGTCGGTGCTACGACTGAATCAGAACTCAAAGAACGCAAACTGCGTATCGAAGATGCTTTAAACGCAACTAAAGCGGCGATCGAAGAAGGTATGGTCATCGGTGGCGGTGCGTGCTTAGCAAGCATCTATAAAGAATTGAAACCTGAATTACAGGATGATAACGGTGATATTTCTAAAGGTATCAGGATCGTTTTGGATTCCCTGCTGATGCCGCTTGATCAGATCGCTGAGAATGCCGGCTATAATGGCCGTGATATCGTCGACCAGCAATTGGCAAAAGACGGTGATATCGGTTTCGATGCTAAAAACGGCAAGTGGGAAGATATGTTCAAGGCCGGTATCGTTGATCCGTGCAAAGTAACAAGATCGGCTGTCCTGAATGCCGCCAGCATCTCCGGCTTGTTCATCACGACAGAAGCAGCTGTCGGTGAGATAAAGGAACCGGAACCGCAAGCACCTGCTAATATGGGCGGAATGTATTAATAAGAAACGTAAAAATAGCGGAAGTGCAGAAATATCTGCACTTCTTTTATTTTTCACGATTTATACACAAACGTTTGATTTAATATTAGCGAGCTAGTAGTTTATAATTTCTTTTTCCTCAAGCAAACTTGGTCACTGACCAAGTTTTTCTTTTTTATGGGCAAATATATATTATATAATGTGGGCATGAAAAAAGAAATGTCAAAACTCCGCAAAGATGAACTTTTCACCTTGGCTCAGGTGTTTGTCGGTTCAATGATGAGCGACCTCGACTTTTTAGTCTCCTATATGCAAGAAGATATCCAGATAGGCGATGACCTTTATGCGCTATATCGTAATGTCGGTTTTTTTAAGGAATTAATGAGCGATGATGAAAGATCGCTTTATAAAAAGGTCTTATCTTGCCCTGAAAAGATGACTAAAGAAGAACTTGCACGATCTATTGAGACGATCTTGGATGATAGAGGAAAACTTGAGGGTTTTATGATCGCCTTTACCGGCAGCGATCAGGATCTGTTATCGCTTTTTGCCGCGATCGGTCATACCGATGAGTATGAGGCTATTCAAAAAGATAAGGTGTATCGGAAACGAAGGGAATATATCAATACAATTGCGACCGCAGCTAAAGCAGCTGCCAACCTGTATGGGGTCATCGGGATCGAGGATGTCTACGACATTATCGACTATTACGATCTTATCAAGATCCAGGACCATGGGTATCAAAGAAGAAGCGGACCGTACAGAAAGACGATCTTTGCCTGCAGTAAATACTATTCACCGGACATCTTACACATCTACATCGAGCTCATGGGTGCACGCATCAATTTCACCAATGACGGGCTTTTACTGGATCAGTGTTTCGCTGATGAATTCGATGTTGAATTTCAGGATCTTGTCGACAGATATAAAGACGGTGTTATCGATAATGAATCCTATAATAAGCTCCTCGATGAATATGACAGTCGTTTTTCTTATCGCCGTTTCCATATCGAATCATTGATAAAACCATTGTGGTTACCGCAGGAAGCGGATGATTTTCTTGCCTACTCATCGGGAATGGCTGTGGAAGAGTCCGAGGCCGCTGATGAACTGTTCGATTATATCGATGAACATTTTTCAAAGCACATAAAGTTACCGGATGGTATCGAAGCATCGAAGCAAATGATGCTCGATCTTGTTGAATATGATATCGTTGAATATGCGATGCAGCTTGTAAGCGATCACAATAAGGATATAAGAGTCGATCTGGATGCTGCTTATGACAGTCTTATACAGTATCTGCATGGTTATGGTATCAGGATAAAAAAGGACGAAAAGTACGATCTTCGTCTCATCATGGCGTCTTTGCATGATGAAGTCAGGCTTTGGCAAAACCGGGGTTTTACCAATAAAGAATTGGAGCAGGGCGCGCTGACGGACCGATTACATCCATCGGATATCGAAATATATCTGAATGAATTGCTCGGTCATAAGATGGAGGATTTCAGCGGTGATGAAGAAGTTGTCACCGATCCGGCGACCGGACAGCAGATCATCAAAGTCAAAAGGGCGACCAGATCCGATCTTGTAAAAAAACATTAATTGAAAATACTAAAGTTAAAGGGTTCACAATTGACTATTGGCGGTTATGATCTTATAATATATAAGAGTCATAAAGGAGGAAATATTAAATTATGACAGTAAAAGTTGCGATTAATGGATTTGGTAGAATCGGTCGTTTGGCTTTCCGTCAAATGTTCGGTGATCCTGATTACGAGATCGTTGCGATCAACGACCTGACAAAACCTGAGATGTTGGCTCACCTGTTAAAGTATGATTCAAGCCAAGGCAAATATGCTCATGAGATCTCAAGCGGTGAAGAATCAATCACAGTCGACGGTAAAGAGATCCACATCTATAAAGAACCAGATGCTGCTAACTTACCATGGGGTGAATTAGGTGTTGATGTTGTCTTAGAGTGCACAGGCTTCTACACAAAGAAAGAAAAAGCTATGGCACATATCAATGCCGGTGCAAGAAAAGTCGTTATTTCAGCACCTGCCGGCAATGACCTTCCAACTATTGTTTACGGTGTAAATGAAAGCACTTTGACTCCAGAAGATCATATTATCTCTGCCGCTTCATGTACTACAAACTGCTTAGCACCAATGGCTAAAGCATTGAATGAATATGCACCTATCGTCAGCGGTATCATGACAACTGTTCATGCTTATACAGGCGATCAGATGGTATTGGACGGACCACACCGCAAGGGTGATCTGAGAAGAGCTCGTGCTGCTGCTTGCAACATCGTTCCTAACTCAACCGGTGCTGCTAAGGCTATCGGTCTTGTTATTCCTGAATTAGCTGGTAAGCTCATCGGTTCAGCTCAACGTGTTCCTGTACCTACAGGTTCAACAACGATCTTAGTTGCTGTTGTCAAGAGCGATAAGGAAGTCACTAAAGAAGGTATCAATGAATACATGAAGTCAGTTGCCAGCCCATCATACGGCTACAACGATGAACCGATTGTTTCAAGCGATATCATCGGTGAAACACATGGCTCGATCTTCGATGCAACACAAACTATGGTTTCAAAAGTAGCTGAAGGCGAATACCAAGTACAGGTTGTCGCTTGGTACGATAACGAGAATTCTTACACAACACAAATGGTAAGAACGATCAAATACTTGAGCAACCTTTAATCGTTAAATTTACGTTATAAATAAAAGCCGTACCTTGCGTATGGCTTTTTATTTGCCTTCACAATCGTTATAATAAGCACGTATGAATAAACTGCCCGATAAACTCACTAAGCTTCGTAAGACATATTCCTATTCGCAAAGTTATATTGCCGATCTTTTGGGGATCGATGCTATTGAATACATGAATTATGAAAACGGTAAGACTTTGCCGAAGATCACTGAGCTTAAAATCCTGGCTAAGTTCTATAAGATTCCGTTGGATTCTTTGGTGATCGATACGGAAGATGTCATTATTCAGGATGGCGACCGATATGATATCGATAAAGAGAATTACACCTATCTGCAAAGGATGGCTAAAAAAGATAAGAGGAGGCGTTTTTTAAAACGGAATAAGACAAAGCTTATCGCTTTGGTATCTTTAGTCATCGTTTTTGTGCTTGTGGTTCTGTTATGGCCGAAAGATATGCGAGTCGATCTTGATCTTACCCATCGGGAAAGCGCGAAAGATCGTCTTGATGCTTCGGACACGACTGTCGTCTACATCGATGAAGACGGTACAGTCACCGGTACCGGTGACAACACCAATTCGCAACTGGACATCGATGTATCGAATGCTGTCAGTGTCCATGAAGGCAGTAATTTTACGGTCGTTTTAAAAGACGACGGAACAATAGCTCATGCGGGTCTGATCACAAGATACAGCACCGAATTGGATGAATTGACTGATATTGTCAAGGTTGATACTGGTAATGGCCATATCGTTGCCTTAAACAAGAGCGGACATGTGACATGTGTCGGTGACAACAGTTTCGGTCAATGTGCGGTCAATGGCTTAGATGGAGTGGTCGACATCTTCGCGGATGGTGATGCTTCTGTCATTGTTAAAAATGATGGTACGATCGAAACTTACGGTGATTTCATCGGCAAGGATGAATTGAGTCTGACATCTATCGTCGATATGGATATTTCTTCCTTTGTCAGCGCCTTTGTCGATGCGGACGGTCATATTACTTATTACACTTCCGGTCAGGTGTTTGATGAAGCCGGCAGTTTTCAAGATATCATCGAGGTTGCTGTCGGTGACAGCTTTATCGCTGCCCTGGATCGTAGCGGCAAAGTACATATCGATGTGGCGCAGAACGATGTCTTGGCCGGTGAAGTAGATTCCTGGAGCGATGTAGAAGCGGTCGCTGCCGGCGAAGACTACCTTGTGGCCCTGATCAGTGGCAAGATATACGGCGTCGGTAATAACGATTACGGACAATTCACTGTCGAAGAATCACAGAAGACGACTTTAGCCAGCGTCAGCAATGTGAAAGTCAGCTATACCGACAATGATCTTGTCATCACCTTTGACCAGGTAGCCAATGCTTATGCCTACAATCTTCGGATCGATGTCGGGATGGGCATAGCGATAACTTCGACGAGTACCCAGTTTATCGTGCCTTTAAGCCGTTTTGAAGATGGAGAGCGTTATACGATCAGCATCACGACCAAAGGCGATGGTGATCGCTACGAGGATTCAGCACCCAGTATCATCAATTTCCTTTTTACGATGCCGGGTGATGATGAGGAAAGAGAAGAGCTCTATACTCTCGATCGTCTGACAGGCAAGACCGAAGAAGAATTCTTGGCATATCTTGATAGCTTCGGCGTCGAAAGTGAACATATCATCAAAATGCAAAGCGATATCATCTGTGAAAGCGAAGAGGAGGTCGTTACTTCGGTCGAAGGGATCAAGGATTATGAGACTTTGACTTTAAGTGATCTTCTGAATCGTGATATCATATACTACACTTGCAATCAAGATATAGAAGAAACACCGGAGCCAACACCGGTCATACAGGAGACGACAGATGGACAAGATATTTCAGATCAAGGATAGACCTGATACACTTATTCTCACCGAGAGTGAACTGATCGAAGCGATCAAAAACGGTCTTTTGGATGGTGAAGATATCATCATCTGCAGTGAGTTGATCAGAGAAGTCATGATCAAAGACTCTATCTACGCTTTCTATCTGGATAAGGAGAATCAATGAATAAGACGAAATTTGAAAAGGTATTGTATTGGTTGGTTTTGGGTACGCTTGTGGCATCCGTTATCTTTATCGTTATCAGGATCATTCAGGCCCCGACCGTCAGTGATGATATCGGAGTCAGGACCAAGAGCAGTTATACACTGATGCTCGTGCAGTGTATTCTGGGGGTCGTAGTTATGCATTTGCCGGATATGCTTGAAAAGCAGTTCAAACGCGATATCCCTTCACCGCTGGTCATCATTTATCTTATTTTTCTATACTGTGCGATCTATCTCGGTGAAGTGCGTAATTTCTATTATGATATCGCCAACTGGGATGATATTCTGCACACGATCTCAGGAGCGATGCTGGGTGCCCTTGGCTTCAGTGCCGTTACGATCTTGAATAATACTGACAGTATGCCCGTCAATCTGTCACCGCTTTTCGTATCGCTGTTCGCCTTTTGTTTTGCGATCACGATGGGTGTGTTCTGGGAGTTTTACGAATACAGTTTTGATGGTTTATTAGGTCTCAATATGCAGAAATTTGCCTTGGAAGACGGAACACAGCTTGTCGGACGCCTGGCTTTGGCGGATACGATGACCGATTTGTTCGTTGATGCGTTAGGTGCCGGGATCATCAGTATCATCGGTGGTCTATCCATCAAATACAAGACCAGACTCATCAAAATGTTTCACTTTAAAAAGATGTGATCATCAGCGAAAGGAGTAAATGATGAAAATATATAACACCAAGACTTTAAAAGTCGAAGAATTTGTTCCGATCAGGGAGAGGGAGGTCAAGATGTATGTCTGCGGACCGACGGTCTACAGTGATATCCATATTGGCAATACCCGCCCGATGATCGTCTTTGATACTTTACGCCGTCTGTTTGAGGAATTGGGCTATGATGTCAAGTATGTATCCAATTACACCGATGTCGACGATAAGATCATCAAAGCCAGCAGGGAAAATAGGATCAGTGAACTGGAACTGACCGATGAGATGATCAGACGCGTTGAAGCGATTCGTCAGCTTTTGAATATGGAAGGATTATATAAGACACCGAGAGTTACCGAAACGATGGATGATATCATCAATTTTATCGATGATCTTGTCATGAACGGGAGCGCCTACGTTGTCGATGGCGATGTCTTTTTCAGGACGAGCAGCGTTGATGATTACGGATCCCTGTCAAATCAGGTGCTTGATGATCTTAAAGCCGGTGCCCGGATCGAAGAGAATGCCAAGAAGGAATCACCATTGGACTTTGTCTTATGGAAGAAGACCGAAGAAGGTATCAAATGGCCGAGTCGTTATTCTGTCGGGCGGCCGGGCTGGCACACTGAATGTGTCGTCATGATCCATAAAGAACTGGGTGATGTCATCGATATCCATGGCGGCGGTAAAGACTTGCGTTTCCCGCACCACGAAAATGAAAGAGCACAGGCGAAAGCCTTGTATAAGACAGGACTGGCTAATTATTGGATGCACAACGGTATGATTGATATCGAAGGAGTCAAGATGAGCAAGTCGCTGGGCAATATCATGAAAGCCAAGGATGTCTTGCAAGAGTATGATCCAATGGTCATTCGCTGGCTTATGCAGAGCGTCCATTATCGTCAGGACCTAAATGTTTCGATCGATGTGATCAAAAACAGCGAAGTCGAATTGACCAAGGTCATGAATGCACTAAAGCAGGCGCAACTGATCCTGGCTTTAAATGATGTCATGATAAGTGGACATGAGAATGAACACTATACTCGCTTTATCGAAGAGATGGAAGACGATATGAATACGCCGAATGCTTACAGTGTCATATTTGAAACGGTCAAAGCTATCAATCAAGAAGTCCGTACCAAGGACAAGGATCTAGCTAAGATCGCCGGATTAACAGGAACGCTGATGAAGATGCTCGACGTTTTGGGGATCAGATATCAGCGCATCACATTGTCAGATGAGGACAAAGAACTATATGCCATGTGGCAAAGCGCTAAAGATGCAAAGGATTACGCAAAAGCCGATGAGTATCGTGATCTTTTGAAAGAAAGGGGCATCCTTTGATCGATCCGGTGCTTCTGAATGGAACTTCTCTGAGTTTCGTCGGTGATGCCGTATACAGTCTTTACGTGCGTGAGCATCTTGTCAAAAAGGGATTACATCGCGCAAATGACTTGCAGAAAGCTGCAGTCAGCTATGTCAGCGCTAAAGGTCAAAGGGCAGCTTACGATAAGCTGGTTGAAGTGGGATATCTTAATGAAGAAGAGAAAGAGGTCTTTAAAAGAGGCCGCAATGCGATCGGCCATATTCCCAAAAACGGTAATCTCATAGATTATAGTATTGCCAGCGGTCTTGAAGCTGTTTGCGGATATTTGTATTTTAAGGATCAGGAAAGGTTGAAAGGTTTGTTTAAGGTCATTTTATGAATGATATCATTTGGGGAAAAAACAGTGTCAACGAAGCGCTGAGAGGCAAAAGGGTTCTGGAACTCTACACTAATGACAGATATTATCTCAATATCGCCCGACGTGAAGGATTGGCATATCAGGAACTCAACAAGGCGGAACTGGATAAGATGGCCGACGGTAATCATCAGGGAGTCGTCGCCAAGATCTTCGCATATAGATCATATGCGCTTGATGATATCATCGTAAAGGAGAACGGTCTGATCGTCATGCTGGATGGTCTGGAGGACCCCCGTAATCTCGGTGCGATCATCAGGACTGCCGATTGTGTCAATGCTGATGGCATCATCTATCGCAAGGACCGCAGTGTCCATGTGACGCCGACAGTTGCCAAGGTAGCCAGCGGGGCTTTGGAATACGTCAGATGTGTCGAAGTGACCAATCTTGTCGAGACGCTGAGAAAATTGAAAGAGAACGGATACTGGGTCGTCGGTACCGACGCGAGCGCCGGGATCGGATATACAGATATAAGCTATGATATGAATACCGTTATCGTCATCGGATCGGAAGGCAAAGGAATCTCCAGACTCGTTTTAAAAGAGTGTGATCATATCGTCAGGATGCCGCTGCTTGGCCATGTCAATTCACTGAATGCGTCGGTAGCAGCGGGAATCATGTTATATGAAGTATTGCGAAGCAGGGATAAGAAAAGCACTTTTTGATAAAGTGCTTCAGACTGTTGACAAATAGCTATCTCAATTAGGCTTTCCTGATGAGATAGCTATTTTATATATGTCTTTATCATCTGATGATATAAAAAAAGA
>CASEHR010000149.1 GCA_949287785.1 uncultured Bacillota bacterium
GTAAGAGTTTCTCCAAAGGAGTCGTCTTTAAAGCTTCCTTCCATCCTTCGATCATCCGCGCAAAACTGTCCAGGGTGTTCTTATTTTTGGGGTAGTCACCGTTTTTGATGACCTCATACATGGTCGTCCCGTTGGCTTTGGCGATCTCTAAAATGTTGTCGATCGTCTTTTGTCCGATACCGCGTCTTGGTGAATTGATGACTCTTACAAAAGCCAGATCATCACCGGTCACGATCAATCGGAGATATGAGAGGATATCCTTGATCTCCGCCCTTTCATAGAAACGGATGCCGCCAAAGACCCGGTAAGGGATCTTAGCTTCGACCAGGACTTTTTCAAGTGCCCGTGACAGATAGTTGGAGCGGTACAAGACAGCGATCTCATGATACGGTGTCCCGTTTTCATACTGTTTTTCGATCTCTTGTCTGACATAATAGGCTTCATATTCCTCATTCATCAGGGTATTGTGGGTGATCCTGGGACCACCATCCCTTGATGTATAAAGATCCTTTTCAAGACGCATCTTGTTGTTTTTGATAACGCTGTTGGCACCGCTCAAGATATTGTTGGTGCTGCGATAATTCTCGTTGAGGACGATCGTTTTGGTATCTTTGTAATCCTTAGCGAAATTGATGATGATATTCACATCAGCTCCGCGCCAGGTATAGATCGTCTGATCGGGATCCCCGACAACATAGATGTGATCGTGGAATGACGATAACTGCCTTATGAGCTTGTATTGCTGACGATCGATATCCTGGAATTCATCAACGTGGATATAGGCAAAGTGTCTGGCCCATTTCTTTTTGATCTCAGCGTTTTTGTCAAAAAGATCGACAGTCCAAAGGATCAGATCATCGAAATCAAGGGCATACATATCCTTCTGCCGCTTTAGATAATAGTCGTAGATCTTGACTTTAGTCTCGTTGATCGGTACCCCATAAGTCATCTCGCCGGCCTTGATCGGATCGATCCCGGCACACTTCATATTCCCGATGTAATCGAGCATACGCCCATAACTCAGATCTCTTTTATCGATCCCCTGTTCTTTGTATGCTTCCTTTAAGATAGCCTGCTGATCAGCCTGATCGATGATCGTAAAATTGCGTGGATAGTTGAAATAACCGATATCTTCACGCAGGATCCGCACACAGAGCGAGTGGATCGTCGATACCCAGACGGTATTTGCGACTCCTCCGAGCATCTCATTGATCCTCGTCTTCATCTCAGCGGCGGCTTTATTGGTAAAAGTGATCGCCAGGATACGACTGGGGTCAACGTGCAACTTGTCGATGAGGTAGACGATACGCATCGTCAGGACGCGTGTCTTACCGCTTCCCGCACCGGCGATGACCCGGATATGATCTTCATCGGCGATCACTGCTTCTTTTTGATTTTCATTTAAACTGGAGAACTTTATCATGTCCCCAATTATAACAAGTAAACCCTAATTATGGAAATGATATTCGATCTGACCGGTCACTGCCTCCATCTTCAGCCGACGCGTGTCTTTTAAGCTCTGACGCAGTTTGTAGTTTTCAAACAGGTGATCATAATAAACGGCATAATCTTCTTCATTGCCCAAAATATCGATCGAACTGTTCCCCGATACATTCTCTACTTTGATAAAGTCATAAGTCAGGTCATTAAGTTCGATATCACCCGATACCGATTCGACCTTGATCTCCTGACCACGGGTATCGGTGATGCTGATCTCACCGCTTGTCGACTGGACTTTGAGGCTTCTGATCGTAGACTCTTCAAGATCGATGTCACCGGACAGCGTCTCGACCTTGACGAAACTTCCCTCAAGATCACTGATCTTGATATCACCGGACAGAGCTTCGACCTTCATCTCACCTTTATAAGTCCGTGGCAAGATCAGTTCGACCTCATTTGACTCACCTTTGCTGAAGAAGATGAATTTCGGTCCGTTGTCGGTGATCTTCAGCTCATCACCCTTATTTACGATCGAATAACGTCCGTCTTTTTTACGATCATAGATAAAGTAAAGACGTTCATCATCACCTCTTTTGACCGTGATATCATCGGCATTCAATGAGATCTTGACCATGATGATATCCTTCCCGTCCGTACTGTAGACCTGTTTATCATCATCATCATATATCTCTTCATCGTGCTTTTCCTCTTTGTATTCTTTACCTTTAAGAACAAGAGCGATCTCCTTTGGTGAATCAAGATGGCTGATGATCATCTCTTCATCCATCCCATTCTCCTTACGGTCTTCGATCATCTCATCAAAGTAAGCGATGACCTCATCGATATCATCTACTTCACAATTGTTCAATTCCCTTTTAAGTTCATCCAAAAACATTTCTTTATTCATCTCTTTGTACCCCTTTCGATATATCGGTAGATCTTTAGAAGATCCTTGAAATCACAGACATAATCTAAGATCTTCTGATAGCCGGTCTCCGTCAGCCTGTAGAACTTGCGAAGCCGCCCGTTGGCTTCTTCACTGTAAGTCGTAAGATATTCCCCTTTTTCCAGACGCCGCAGGATCGGATATAAAGTCGACTCGGATATGTCGACGACATCCTTAAGATCTTTGACGATCTTATAACCATATGACGGTCCTTCGATCAAAGAGGCCAGGACACATACATCCAATGATCCTTTTTTTAATTGTGCATCCATTTAATACCTCCTTATGTCTTATACTATATAACGCATAATATTATGTGTCAACTAGATTCGTGAACTTTCTGCATTGTGGTATAATCTATCTATGATATTAAGTAAAGGTTGCGAAGATTACATCTTATTGGATGCCGGCGATGAAGAAAAGCTCGAAAGTTACGGCGGCATCGTTTTGCGCCGTCCTGATCCGATGGCGATATGGCCGAAGCTGAAACCCGAACTATGGCATAAGGCTGACGGTTATTACCACCGTTCCGATAAAGGCGGCGGTTATTGGAAATTCTATAAAGATCTGCCGGAATACTGGACGATCAGATATGAAGATCTGACCTTCAAGGTATCACCGACTAATTTCAAACACACCGGTCTTTTTATGGAACAGGCAGCCAATTGGGCTTATATCAGAGAAAAGATCGAAAACAACAAAGACAAAGAGATCAGGATCCTGAATCTCTTTGCCTATACAGGTGCTGCGACAATGGCTGCCAGCGTCGCCGGTGCCAAGGAAGTCGTACACGTCGACGCCGCCAAAGGCATGATCGCATGGGCTAAAGATAATATGCATCTGTCAGGCTTAGATGATCACTATATCCGTTTTATGGTCGACGACTGTATCAAATTCATTCAAAAAGAGATCCGTCGGGGAAGAAAGTATCATGGCATCATCATGGATCCGCCATCATACGGTCGAGGTCCAAACGGTGAAATGTTCCAGTTCAAAGACCAGATCAATACATTAGTGTCCCTGTGCCGCGAATTATTGGCCGATGATTATCTGTTTATGATCATCAACTCTTATACGACCGGGTATTCCAGTACCGTCATAAGTAATCTCGTCCGGTCTTATTTCCGCGATGCAAAGATCGTGTCGGATGAGCTCGGCATCATGATCAAAGATACCGCTTATGTCTTGCCGTGTGGTTTAACGACCAGGATCGAAAGATGATCGACATCTTGTACGAGGACAATCATCTATTGGTCGTCGAAAAGCCCTGCAACATACCTGTACAGGCAGACAGTTCTAAAGACGATGACCTCTTGTCCTTATTGAAAGCCTATATCAAAGACAAATACCAGAAACCCGGCAATGTCTACCTCGGGCTGGTCCATCGTTTAGACCGGCCGGTCGGCGGGGTGATGGTCTTTGCCAGGACATCAAAAGCCGCCAGCCGTCTTTCGAAAATGATCGCTGCCCATGAATTTGAAAAGATCTACTTAGCCTGTGTCAAAGATAACGGTCTGAAAGACAGTGACCGCTTCGTAGATCATCTTATAAAAGATCCGAAGACCAATATGGTACATGTCGATCCCAAAGGCAAGGAAGCGATCCTTGATTATGAAGTCATGCAGAGAAAGGGAGATCTGGCTTTAGTGAAGATCAAACTGAAGACCGGTCGTTCCCACCAGATCAGAGTGCAGTTCGCTTCCCGTAAACACCCATTATACGGCGACCATCGCTACGATCCTGAATGCATTAAAAATACGCAGATCGCCCTCTGGTCCCATAAGCTGTGTTTCAGACATCCCGTCAGTAATGAAGAACTGGTCTTCACCAGTTTTCCGCATAACAGACCGTTTGACCGGTTCAAGGAGGCATTAAATGAGTGATGTTGTAAAGAAAAAGAAGATCAAAAGGGCTCTCAATAGACGTTTTCTCGCCTTATTGTGCATCATCCTTTTAGCCATCATCTCTTTATTCAAGATCCCGGATTTTATCACGACCAGAGCTTTGGAAGACCTCGGTTTTTCAAGTGGAGCGATCAGGGCGATCAAACACAAGAACCTCGACCGTCAATTGATCGATGGCCAATACTATTCGGCATATCTTGATCAGGAAGTCCAGAAAGACAGTTTCAAAAGCGAATATCTGGAACTTTATGTCTGGGAAGAAAGTCTTGGTGATGATGATTTTCTATTGTATGACCGCCTGGTTGAAAAGGGCTACAGCGAAGATGCGGTCATCAATCTTTTCAAAGAACTCAACTTCAATGAACTGACACCGCTTCTGGTCTACGATAATCTCGACAGTACAGCCAATTATATCGCTGACTGTATCAAAAACCGGGCAACGAATATCAACGGTTATTTTCATCTCGATGGTGACTACCTCCATCCTTATACCCAGATCGCCGATGCACCGAACTTGAATGAAGATACAGTCCTTGTCACACCTAAGTACAGTCTAAACGATTATATCCCACAAAAACTCGTTCCTCTTTCAGTTGAATATGCAGCAGATGGCGTTGAATTAGCTAACAGTGCCTACAGTGCATTTATTACGATGTCGGATGCGATGAATGAAAGCGATCTGTATATCTATGCCGTAACCGGCTATCGAAGCTACACCGACCAGCAAGCCTTATACGACAGCTATGGATCGCAAGAAGAAGCTGATGCCAATACACCAAGACCCGGCCACTCCGAGACCCAGACCGGCTTAAGTGTCGTCGTCGTCGACAGTGCCAATGAATCGTTAGCCAATTTTGTGAATACGTCCGAGTATACCTGGCTTAAAGATCATGCCCACGAGTACGGTTTTATCATCCGCTATCCGGAAGGCAAGTCATCGATCACCGGTTATGAATTCACTCCTTATCAATTGCGCTATGTCGGCACCGATGTCGCTGCTTCCGTCTATGAAAGCGGTCTGACATATGAAGAATACTATCTTCTTTATCTGAATGACAATGGAAGCGGAAATCAGGATTAACGATATCGACACGGTGATCTTTGACCTTGACGGTCTGCTCATCGACAGCGAGCGATCATTTTATGATATGGATGAGCGCTTCTTAAAGCATTTTGGTCACTCATTCAGTCTTGAGGATTATGTCCGTTTCCATTGCGGCAAGACGATCATCGACAATATCACTCTTTTTATTCAAAAATACGCATTACCGATCACCCTGGATGAAGGCCTGATAATGATCAACGAAGAGATCGAAAAAGAGACACAAAAAGGTATCCCATTAAAAAAAGGCGCCAAAGAACTACTAGACTACCTGAAAATAAACGGTTATAAGATCGTTCTGGCTACCTCAAGTGTCAAGGACCGGGCTTTGACCATATTGGAAAAAGACGGTGTTCTCGACTATTTCGATGCCTGTGTCTTCGGCAATGAAGTAAAAGCCGGGAAACCTCACCCTGATGTCTTTTTGAAAGCTGCTGACAAGGTAAATGCCGATCCGGATACCTGTCTTGTCCTTGAAGATAGTGAAGCCGGTATCAAAGCCGCGCATAATGCCGGTATGAGAGTCATCTGCATTCCGGACCTGAAAGAACCTGACCATGATCACATCATACTGACAAGTGCGATCCTTCATTCGCTCGATGAAGTCATCACCTATCTTAAAAGACGCCGTTAAGCGTCTTTTTTCTTAAAGCGTCTGATCAGTTCTTCACTTCTTTGTGCCATATCATCATAGCCAAGCTGATATAAAAGCCTCAGATTAGGCTTATCACCGGTCAGCCTTTTGACCGGTATCACTTTAGATGGATACATATATACCGCTTTATTCTCAGCGACAAGACCGTTGATGATATCGATCTGCTTTTGATAGTTGATATGTCTGACAGCATAGTCTTTTTCAACATTGGGATACTTCTTGTACATCGTACGCATGATACTCTTAACTAAAGCGGTAGCCTCCTTACGGACATATCCCTTTGGTTTTGTCGTGATGATCAGGAATTCATCAGCACCATCCCTGATCGCTTCTTCGATCGGGATCATCTTGGTGATACCGCCATCAAGATAATCTCTTCCTTCATAGTTGACGACTTTGCCGATGACCGGCAATGTACATGCCGCCTTGAGCAATAACATATCCTTATCGATATCCTTGACCTTCAAGAAGAATGTCCCCTTTTCCATGTCATAAATACCGATCGAAGCATCACAAGCCGATCGTCTGGCCTTATCGATATCATAATGCTTGATGACCGGCAAGATATGTTCAAACAGATAATCGTAACCGACATAGCAGTGCTCCCGGATAAGCGGCCGGATACCGATCAGTTCTTTATCAGCGATATGATTAGTCGACAGATCATAAAGATAGTCGATATTCTTACAAAGGTACGAACAAAGATGCACTGCCCCTGTCGATATGCCATAGGCTGCATCAAACTCGATACCGTTATCGATAAGCCAGGCCAGACACCCGGCTGTATAAGCGCCGCGCATCCCGCCGCCTTCCAAGACTAATGAAATCTTTTTCATGATCTATCTCCTTATTTATGTTTGAAACGATAATACTCTTCATCCTTCAAGGCATCGATAAACGTATCTTCCCGATCATCAAAGTAAAATATCGTATCCCGATACAACAGAATAAAATCTTCTTCAGTCAGACGAAAGCGTGTCCCACCTTTTGTGATGATGTACATATCACCTTTTCTTATGACCAGCGCATTATCTTCCGTATAGATATGTTCACCGGCTTTAAGATAAGCCAGTGTTTCATTTAACCCGGTCAATTTGATCATACGCTAATTTTACATTAAAGGCGCAAAGACATTCAATATCGCCTGGATAAGCCTGATCACGACATTGGTCTTTCTGACTTTATCTATCGTCATCTCTTCCGATGATCGTAATGTATTAAGATAATCCTCTTTCATCTTCATGATCTCATCGTGTCTTGATATCAAAACGCCGCATTCATAGTTCAGATAATATGAGCGGTAATCCATATTATAGGTACCGATCGAAGCGATCTTATCGTCGACGATGATGAGTTTGGAATGGATAAAGCCCGGTGTATATTCATATACTTTCACACCGGCTTTAAGCAAGATCGGATAATGTGATCGGGTCAGCATGAATACTGTCTTCTTATCCGGGATATGCGGGACGGTTATTATGACTTCAACGCCCGATTTAGCCGCTAAGCAAAGAGCATTGACCATATCGTAATCCAATACGAGATACGGCGTATGGATGTAGATGTACTTTTTGGCATGCGTTATGAGCATCGTGTGAACATTACGCGCCAGATCTTCTTCGTCCGTCGGGCTGTCACTGAACGGAAGGATCAGATCATCGATCGACACTGTATCATAACGATATTTAAAATCGATATGATCGAGCCTTTCTTCATTAGGAACGGTAGCATTATAAAACTGGATGAACATAAGCGTAAATGACCATACCGCCTCACCTTCCAGTCTGACCCCGGTGTCCTTCCAATGACCGAACCTGACGATACGGTTGATATATTCATCAGCGATATTATAACCGCCGGTAAAAGCCACCCGATTATCGATCACGACCATCTTGCGATGGGAACGATTGTTGGTCTTTGACAGCAAGGACAGACGGATCGAAACCGGCGAAAAGGCATGACAATGGATCCCGATCGAACGCATGTTCTGGTCAAAGTTTTCCGGTAAACACGTAATACATCCGCCATCATCATACATGAAATACACCTTGACCCCCTGAGCGATCCTCTCTTTCAAAGCCTTGACCAATGTCTTGAGCATATAACCGTCTTTGACGATAAATGTTTCAATGAAGATGAAGTGTTTCGCTTTTTCGATCTCAACCAGAAGATCACTGAAATAGTCTTCACCGATGGCGTAGTATTTGATATCGGTATCCCGGTAATAAGGATAATGCCCGTTCTCTTTGACATAGCGATAGATGTAAGCCACATCGGGATCATCGATCGCAACTTCATCATTCTCTTTTAGAATATTCTTGCTTTCATCGAAACTGTCTTTGATTCTGCCTCTTAAAGCCTTGGGGACCTTCCTTTCAGCAAACATCAGATAGATGATCCCACCTACCAGCGGCAATAATCCGATGATCAGAGCCCAGGCAAGCTTATAAGACATATGAATTTGAAACAGATGCTTTCAGTACTTACGCTATCATCAGAGGCAATAGGATCGTAGTTGATACTAG
>CASEHR010000150.1 GCA_949287785.1 uncultured Bacillota bacterium
TTCAGACTGTTGACAAATGACCATGTATCATTTGTGACAGTCTTTTTATTTATGGTATTATCTATGTGACAGATAGAACTCCTATAAGCTCAATATATATCGTTCTATCTGTCTTTTTATATTGGCATACATGGTAAAATATAGCTGTAGCTTATAGGAGACAGATATATATGACGATGACTAAAAAGAATAATTCTAAAGATTACGGTTTCATACTATATACGATCGATGATCTTGTACCTGAAGACCACTTAGTCAGAAAGCTTGAATCAGCGATCGATTGGTGTTTCATCTATCCACTTGTAGCTGATCTTTACAGCAGCCACGGTCGCAAGAGTATCGATCCGGTCGTTCTTTTTAAAATGATCTTCATCGATAAGTTATTCGGTATCGGTTCAATGCGCAAGACCGTAGAAGAGATCAAGATCAATCTCGCTTATCGATGGTTTTTGGGATTAGCGATCGATGATGATGTCCCTAATTATTCGACATGGTCACAAAACTATATCCGTCGCTATCACGATTCCGATATCTTCGATAAGATCTTTACGCATATCATCGATGAAGCGATCGATAATGGCTTTATCGATACCTCTTGTGTCTTCATGGACTCCACCCATCAAAAAGCCTGTGCCAATAAAAGAAAAAGTCATAATGAAGAAGTGGAACTGATCAAAAAGATCTATGAAGATGATCTTTTAGAAGAGATCAATGAAGTGAGAAAAGAACACAATAAAAGACCGATCAAAGATCTTAAAAAGGAAGAGGTCATCTTTGATGAACTTACCGGTGAAGAGATCGAAGTAGTGGAAAAGAAGAATATCAAAGTATCCGATACCGATCCTGAATGTGGTAACTTCCACAAAGGTGAAAAAGAAGAGTGCTTTGCCTACAGTCATCAGACAGCCTGTGATAAGAACGGCTTTATCTTAGCTTATGACACCATACTGGCCAACATTCATGATTCATCATCGTTCTATGGTGTCTATCGCGACTTAAACGAAAGATACCCCATCACCAATATCGCCCTTGATGCCGGTTATAAGACACCATCTGTCTTAAAAGAGATCTTTGATGACGGACATACACCATTACTTCCATATACCAGACCAAAGACTAAGACCGGCCACTTCAAAAAGCACGAATACAGCTATATCAGAAAAGAAGACATCTACATCTGTCCTAACGGCAATACTTTAAAATATTCAACTACCGATCGAAAAGGTTATTCACTATATAGAGCAGATAAAAAGGATTGTGCTGCATGCCCCTTCAAGGACAGATGTACATCCTCCTCATCAAAGACGATCACAAGACATGTCTGGGAAGATTATAAAGAACGATGCGAAGAGATAAGACATACTCCTCTTTGGAAAGAACTGTATCCTTTAAGGAAACAGACTATCGAAAGAGACTTCGCCATCGCCAAAGAGAATCACTGTCTTAGATATACAAGATTAAAAGGACTTAATAAGAACCGGCATAACACCGGCATCATTTTCGCATCCCTGAATCTCAAAAAGATCGCGATATGGCGATGGAAAGATCCACAAAAGAGAATATATTCCAAAGACAATACCTTATATCAATAAAGATAAAGGTCTTTTTTTATATCATCAGATGATAAAGACATATATAAAATAGCTATCTCATCAGGAAAGCCTAATTGAGATAGCTATTTGTCAACAGTCTGAAAGGGCATTGCCCTTTTTTTAAATGATGACCGGACCTTGAAGCTCTCTTTCGATAAGATAACGGGAATACTCAGTATCTTTGTGGGCCAAGGCA
This sequence comes from uncultured Bacillota bacterium, assembly GCA_949287785.1. GTDB lineage: Bacteria > Bacillota_I > Bacilli_A > Erysipelotrichales > Erysipelotrichaceae > JAHHTG01. The sequence continues at coordinate 1,789 of CASEHR010000150.1, forward strand.
TACATGATATTAGCTTTGTATTCGATATCTTTATAGGAAGCCGGGATGTGTTTCAATTGGGTTATCAGTTTGATATCGTTGGCTTTATAGTAGCGCAAAAGTCCTTGCGCTTCTTTTTTAAAGCCTAAGATCCTAGCATATGTTTGTTTGTATCTTGGCATATCCTCGTCTTTTATACCGACTAAAAGCCAGATAAGGATCCTTTGGATCCTGCTTCTGGTATATCTTTTTGATATCGAAGCATCCATAAAGCTCTTGAAATCATCGTATTTCAGTGCATTTTTGATCAACAGTTTTTCAATGCCTTCCGATACCAAGTGGATCTTAGCCAATTCTTCAGGGTCGCTAAGCAGCAGTTTCATCCTTATGTCATGGAATAATCCTTCGATGAAGACCGGATGATCGATGATGCAGGGGGTAGCGATATGGTAATCAAGGTTATTTCTGACTGCTTCTCTGATCGCCTTAGCACTGCTGATATCGGCTAAAACGGTACTTTGGTAGTCATTGGTCCTCTGGATGCTGATCGGCGTGATATCTGATCCTTTAAGAGCTTTCAGATAGGCTACAGCCAAGATATCATTAGGATAAAGACTGTCTGCCAGTAAACTATAGGCTTTGGGATATGATGATCCGTCACGCATCGCTTCCTTGAGATGATCGGGATTGATCGGTGTATCGGCGATCTCTTTAAGATTATCGAGATTATTGGTCTCAGATCCGAAACACATCGAATCCACCTGCAGCATTTTCATGATATCGACCGCTCCTTTGGCAAAAACATTGGCATTCTGGACCGTTTCGATAAAAGGGAGTTCGATGACAAGGTCGACCCCATTTTCCAAAGCACAGCGTGTCTTGGTGAATTTATCAATGATCGACAGATCACCGCGCTGCGCAATATTACCGCTGGTTATCGCAATAAGATAATCGCAGCCGCTTAATTCTCGGGCTTTATTTATGTGATATAGATGACCATTATGCAATGGATTGTATTCAACGACGATAGCACATGTTTTCATGTGTATATATTACCATTAAGGCAAATCGAATGAAACTGGTTGATTTTTAATACACAGATAAATATAATAATCTAGCTTATGAAATTAGCTAGAACAGAGATACTCAAACTTGCTGTAGAAAGCAAACCATATCCGCTTTCGATCGTCAGGACGGATATCGATAACGATCCATATCTTATCGGTGTCAAGGATGTTACAGGAACGATCGGTTTCGATGATATCGGCGATGATAAAATCAGCGCTCATGTCAAAGCAAAAGGAGTGATGATCTGCCCCTGTGCGATGACTTTAGAAGAGGTCGATGTCCCATTTGATCTGGATGAGGAAGTGTACTTATGTCAGACGGATACCGATGATGATGCTTACATCCTGACTGATGAGCTTGATATTGAAACCTTTATCCTGTCATTAGTATTGCCGATAGCACCGATTAAGGTTGTAAAAAGCGGAAAAATAGAGTATCCTATTGGGGATGGTTGGCGCGTTTTGAGTGAGGAAATGTTAAAGGAATTGCATTCAAACGAGATTGATCCGCGTCTTGCCAAGCTCAAGGAGTACAAATTCGAAGAAGAGGAGTGAGTAAATTATGGCAGTTCAACAAAGAAGAGGTTCCAAGACTCGTAAGGCAAAAAGAAGGACACACTTTAAATTGACAGCACCTACATTAGTCAAATGTCCATCATGCGGTGAGTACAAGTTAGCTCACAGAGCATGTGCTTGCGGTCATAAATAGGAAAAAGATAATCGCGAAAGCGATTTTTCTTTTTGCCGGATAATACTTATCTAATAACAATCATAGTCGATGGTGTTCATATTCTGATGATCTGAAATAAAAAACATAAACGTGTATATACATTATCAAAATAGATGATTGGGATGATCTAACGGTCGAACTGAACTATATCTTTTTATTGCCAGGAGTCATAAGATCAACTCCTTAAATGGTCAAAAAAAGTGACACTTTCCCGTCCCGCCACCTCATCGCAAGAGAGGCCGTAGAAGGTAATGTCACTTCTAACTCTGGTATTACAGAAAATCCTGAATCTGTCAATAGATTATGCTTTATTTTATCTCGGTAACGAAAATAAAGCTTTCTTTTTTGTATCGGTCGATAAAACGGTTTATCGAGATAAAGATGTTGTCAGGTGGACTGTATTCTTTATTCAGTGATCAGTGTGTCTTTGATATTGGAACTGGCTGTTATATACTCGCCATCAGTTACCGGCGATGCGATACTCGTATCATCCAGCGGTTCATCCGATATCCAGACGACGATGATATCAAGACCATAAGCTTCATTGATCGTGTCGATCAGATCCAGGCCTTCATCATAATCCAGGACGTAGAAAGCTGTTGAAAGACAGTCGGCTAGACCGCTGTCAGCAACGGCGATGGTGACACTGGTATAGTGATCGGCAGGATACAGGGTGTCCGGATCGATGATGTGGGCATAGCGGATATCACCTTCAGCAATATAGTAATTCTGATAATCTCCCGAAGTGACGACCGATATGTCTTTCTGATCGGGAATGACCGCGATATTGCCGGACCCTCTGGGGTCGGTTATCCCGACGTTGAAGCCTGTGTCGTCAGGCTTGGTGCCGATGATCCGCTGATTCCCGCCGGCATTGACTGAGCCATATCGCATACCCATTTCAATAAGTCTTTGGGCGACTTTTTCTGTAGCAAAGCCCTTGGCAACTCCGCCGACATCCAGTGAGATATTGGGATCGGTGATATAGACGGTATTAGCTTCTTTATCGATCTCAATATAGTCAAAACCGCGATAAGAAGATACGGTTTGTAGCTCTTCGAGCGAGGGCACATTGCCGTATTCACCGTTATTGTTTAAGATCTGACCTTCATCGCGATAATTGTGCCATACTTTCAAAAGGGTACCATTGGTGATATCGAAAGAACCGTTTGTCAGAGTACTAATATCTTTAGCCAGTTCGATCATTTCGATGATCACCGGGTCGACTTCTACGGGAGCGATCCCAGCATTATCATTGATCGTTTTGATGTTGTTGACACCTTCATAATCGTTATAGATATCGAATAGACTATTATAATAAGCGAACAGATCACTCATCTCTTCATAATAGGC
>CASEHR010000151.1 GCA_949287785.1 uncultured Bacillota bacterium
GACAGTACTCATGTTTTTGGGATCGCTGGGTTCGGAATCGGTGCAGAAAGTAATCTTGGCGTATTTTGACGGCCTGAAGGACCAGGACTATCAGATCATCTACGCGACCGGCGATAAACACTATGAAAGAGCCAAAGGATATGCGACCGACAAGATCAAGATCGTCAAGAAAGTCGACGGAGCAGCGATGATGAAAGTTGCTGATCTGTTGGTATCAAGAGCCGGCGCTACTACTTTAGCTGAGATCGTCGCTTTAGGTACCGTCAGCATCCTGATACCTTCACCATATGTACCTAACAATCACCAGTATCATAATGCGATGGCGTTATATGATAAAAAAGCGGCTCTGTTATTGGAAGAGAAGGATCTGACGGCAGAATATTTAAAGAAAATGATCGAAGATACATTGAAAGATGATAAACTTTGTAAGGAAATACATGATAATGCCCGTTCGATGAGCAATGATCATGTATTGGAGGATATAGTCGACAGGATTGAAGAATTATGGAAACAATAAATTTTTTGTCATCTCATGGTGATCTTTTACTTGACGGTACATTCAAAAAGATCACAACGATAAGGATCGGTGGTCCGATCAGGTATCTGGTATCTCCTTTTGATATGAATCGTCTCAAACTGATCATCACTTATCTCAAAGAAGAAGGGATCGCTTTTAAGCTGGTCGGCAGGGGATCGAATCTAGTCTGTGGCGATGGTATGTATGATGGCTGTGTTATCAAGCTTGAACATCTTGATCATTATGAATTTCAAGATGATGGTAAATTATATGTTGAAGCAGGAATGGTCGTACCGCGCTTGGCGAATATGCTGGCGACGCAGGGATTGAGTGGCTTGGAGTTTGCAAGCGGGATCCCGGGAACGATCGGCGGACTTATCTTTATGAATGCCGGTGCTTACAAGGTCGAAATGAAAGATGTCATCGATTCGGTGCTCGTATTCAAAGATGGGGAATTTGTATGGCTGAGCAATGATGAATGTGAATTTACATATCGGCGTTCGATCTTTCATAAACACCGCGATTGGGTCATTGTCGCTTGTAAACTCAAAGTAGAAAGAGGCGATCGTGAGAAGATCAAAGCTCTCATGGCCGATCGTCAGCAGCGTCGTCGTAATACCCAGCCACTAGACAAACCCAGTGTCGGATCCTGTTTTAAAAATCCGGAAAGTGATTATGCATGGCGTTATATCGATGGTGTAGGATTGCGCGGCTATCGTTATAACGGAATCGAAGTCAGCGAAAAACATCCGAATTGGCTTTTAAACGCCAAGGAGGCGACAGCCCAGGACTTTATCGTTACCAGCAATTTTATCAAAGATCGAGTCAAGAGTGCATATGATGTCGACTTAGTTATGGAAGTGGAGCTGTTTAATTGTTAGAGAAAGAAAAGGACGATATTTTAAAGGAGAATTATCTTGTCAGAAAGCGCAGAGCTTTTCGTGATGAAAGAAAGTATCGCGGCGATAAGAATCGTTATTTTCTTATTGCGGTGATCATCTGCCTTCTCATTATGACTTTTATGTATCTTTCTTCGGATAGGTCAAAGGTCTTCAGGGTCAGTGTATCGGGAAACAGATATCTTGATGATGATTACTATCGTGATCTGGCCGGTATCGATGATAATACGATCTACTATTTCACGCTTGACGGAAGTATCGAAAGCCGTATTGCCGATGATCCGCTTGTCAGGAATGTGACGGTCGAACATAGGGACAACAGAGTAATCAATATCGAAGTTGAAGAGAAAAAGATCATTGCCTATGTGTATGATGATGAGCCATATCTCATCGATGAAGACGGTGAGCGGATCATGATGACCAGTGATTACTATGATCTTATCAGCATGGTCCCGATCATCGAAGGCTATACGATCGATGAGATCAAAGAGATTGCCCGCGGATTCAAAAATGTCGACGATGAGATGATTGAAGAGATATCGGAGATCCATAAATATCCCTTTTCGTATGATGAACGGATGATGGAAGTCATCATGCGCAGCGGCAATTATGTTTATGTATCTTATTACGGTCTGTCCCTTTTGAATAATTATCACAGTATCGAAGCCAGCCTGACCAGTGAAGAAGATCATGTCTGTATTTTCCTCGATGAGGTCACCAACAGCGGTTATACATCAGCATGCCCATACTGGCAGAAAGAAGAAAAGCCAAGTGATGAAAATGAGACGACTGACAATACTCAGGAAGGTACAGAGGCTAAACCGGCTGGCGGTGAATAATCTTGCGTATGTAAATGGTGTTGTGGTATGATATATGAGCTTAAAAATGGAGGTTATATAAATGAGAGAAGATATCACTTTCAAGTGTTCTGAATGCGGTGAAGAGAATTACATCGGTACTCGTAATAAAAAGAAGCATCCAGAAAAGATGGAGATCAAAAAATATTGCCCAAGATGCAATAAAATGACCGTTCATAAGGAGAAGAAATAAGCTTTAGAGCTTATTTTTTGTATATGGAAGTCACAACGATCGTTACCGGGGCTTTTGCGACCAATACATATCTCATCGACACGGCCGGTGGTATGATCGTGGTCGATCCCGGCGGTAAAGCGGATAAGCTCTTGGAGGTGATCAAAGACAGACCGGTCACGGTTCTTTTGACCCATGGTCATTTTGATCATATCAAAGCTGTCGATGGTCTATACAACAGGTATCAATGCCCCATCTATATGCATCAGGCAGACAGAGAACTGACCGATCCTTTGCTGAGCAAAAAGACCAATGTCTTAGGACCGTATTCAGCATCCATATCATCGCCGGTAAACGATCTGAAAGAAGGTTCTCTTATGATATACGATCATATGATCAGCGTATATTTTACACCGGGTCATACAAAGGGCAGTGTCGTATATCAGTTAGAAGATGTGATCTTCAGTGGTGACACCTTATTCAAAGAAAGTGTTGGCCGGACGGATCTGTATGGCGGCAATGAACGCGATCTCAGGCATTCTTTGGCTTTGTTTGAGAGTTTTTCGCCGGATACTATCGTATATCCAGGTCATGGAGAGCAGACGACGATCGGCCATGAACTTATTTATAATCCTTTTTTGAGGTAAAATATGCGTTATCAAGAAGAAAACAGCAAGATGATCGATAAATGGTGTAAGGAAGGCTGGAAGTGGGGTACCAAGATCGACCACGAGACCTATCTCAGAGCATTAAAAGGTGATTTTGTGTTGTATTTGACACCGACAAAACCGGTACCATCAAGCTGGCTCGAAGTCAAAGGCAAGAAGGTCCTGGGGCTGGCAAGCGGTGGTGGTCAGCAGATGCCGATCTTACACGCTTTGGGAGCTGAATGTACACTGCTTGATTACTCTGAGATGCAATGTCAAAGCGATCGGGAAGTCGCTGAGCGGGAAGGCTATTAGATTGAGATCATCAACGCCGATATGACAAGGACATTACCGTTTGCGGATGAGACGTTCGATCTTATCGTCAATCCGGTATCGAATTGTTACATCAAGGAAGTCGAGCCTGTTTTCAAAGAGTGCTACCGTGTCTTGAAAAGAGGTGGAGAGCTGATCGGCGGTTATGATATTGGAGTCGGTTTCGCTTTTGATGATCAGGATGAATTGCGCTTCGTCTTGCCTTTTGATCCTCTTTGCAATCCCGAACATCGCCAGGCAGCGATCGCCAATGGTTGGGGCTATGATTTCTCTCATTCGATAAAAGAACAGATCGGCGGTCAGCTGGCTGCCGGATTCACACTTATCGATATCTATGATGATACAAATGGATATGGGAAGCTGGAAGAATACAAGATCCCGACATTTATCGCCACCAGAGGCAGAAAAGCATAGGATTTATCGATCATTCCTCCTTATACGAAAGTGTAAGGAGGTTTTTTATTTTTGGAAGAGAGATTGAACGCTTTATTGCGTCTGGCGATCAGCTTAAAAGCGACCGATATTCATTTTACAAGGACGAGACTCGGGACAAAGGTTGAAATGCGCGTGAACGATCGGATCAGACTTGTCAAAAGTGATCCCAAAGACGATAAGATGATCCGGTATCTGCAATATCTGGCAAATCTTGATGTCGGTAATCTCATCAGACCGCAGACCGGACAGTTTGAGTATCTGGTCGATGATGTCATCGTTTCCCTGCGTTTTGCGCTCATTCATAATCAGCATCTGGATAATGCGGTCTTGCGGATCCTGAACAGCGATCTGTGCATCGGCGTCCGCTCACTTTCGACAAGTGCCGATCAAAATAGTTTTTTCCGTAAGATGATGACATATCGAAGCGGGCTGTATGTCTGCAGCGGTCCGACCGGATCAGGTAAGACGACCAGTCTTTACACTTTATTGCATAATGTGACCGGTAAGAAGATCTTTACGATTGAAGACCCTATCGAGATGCAAAGCGAAAACTTCATCCAGCTCAATATCAATGAGACGATCGGATTTGGCTATGATGAAGCCATTAAGCAGGTCTTGCGGCATGATCCGGATATTATTATGATCGGTGAGATCCGTGATGAGATAACCGCTCATATGGCGATCAGAGCCGCCAACACCGGACATACTGTCGTCACCAGTCTGCACGCCGCCAGTTGTCCTTTAGCGATCGAGCGACTGTTGGAATTAAAAGTTGAAAAAGGTCAGCTGTACAATGTGCTGATCGGTATATCGAATCAGAGACTGTTTTCGCAAATGGCTTCAGACCGCAAGGTCGTCATCTATGAGACGATGGACCGCGATGAGATAATCTATTATTTCCGTTATGGCAAGGTCAGCAGTGATTTTTATGCCTTAGATGAAAGGATCGAAGATGCTAAAAGAAAAGGTGTTATTCAAACCGGTGAATTCTCGCACGAGTTTACTGTCGCGTGATGATCTTGATGGTCTTCTAGAACTGCTTAAGACCGATCTTTCACTGACTGATTCTTTTTCGATCATCAAGAATAAACATAATGAAAAAGCGATCGGAATGATAAGTGAACGGTTAAGAAACGGTGAGATGATCGAAGTGATCTTCAAAGACCACATCGCACCGTCATTACGGGTCTCGTTTGAAGCTTTTATCTCTTACCTGTCTTTTGAGATGACCTTGCGTCTTATCTTATCGATCGATAAAGAAGAAGGCAGTTTTATGAGGAAGATCCGAAAAGATCTGACATATCCGGTCTTGTTGTTGGTCTTCAGTGTTATCGGGATCTATCTTTTTAACAGTTATTGTTTTGAGCCGTTACTTTACAGCATGAATCAGTTTGCCGGCGATCTTGAAGATCTCTATCTCTTTAAAAGAGTTCTTGATGTCATTATCACTGTGATGTTTGTTTTTATATTATGTGCGCTGATCACATTCTTGTATTTTCATAAGCCCAAAAGGCAGGTGCTGGCTTATGTTCTGTTACAGAAATACATGAAAGATTCTCTGATCAAAGAATATCTGACCAGTCAGTTCGTCTTGTTTTTTTGCGAATGTTACAAGATCGGTCTCAAGACGAAAGACAGCATCGATATTCTGCGCCATCTCAAATCTAAGCCGCTTGTATCTTTTATTGCTTCCAATGTCGACCGTGGATTGCTGGAAGGAAAAGGCATGGCCGGTGCCCTTAGAAGCAAGTACCTCGATGAAAGGATCATCAGATTCATCAAGATCGCCATGTACAGCGGAGAAATGCAAGAGATGCTCGAGAGCTATCTCAACCAGTTTAAAAAACGTTTTACGAAGTATTGTGCCAAATGGGCTAAAGCTATCCAGATAGCCAGCTACGGCATGATCGGCTTAGTAATCATCTTTATCTATCAGATCTTGTTTATTCCGATGGGAGTGTTAGGAGGCTTATGAAAAAACGCGGATTTACATTATTGGAGATGATCGTCGTCGTTCTTATCATCTCGGTCTTGTTCTTACTGACGATACCTAATGTCAATAAGGTCATGACATCAGTTGAAGATGTCGGTTGTGATGCTTTGACCAAGGTCATCGATGCTGCGATCGTCGAATTCAAACTTGACTACAATGAATATCCGACTTCATTAGGTGATCTTGT
>CASEHR010000152.1 GCA_949287785.1 uncultured Bacillota bacterium
ATCCGCTTTATTATCTGATCGCCGCCAGCATCGTCAATACCATTTTGGATATCGTCTTTATCGCCGTTTTTAATATGGGTGTTGCCGGCGCGGCAGTGGCGACGATCATCGCCGAAGCGGTCTCAGCAGCTCTTGTCGTCCTGTCATTAGTCAAATCACAGGATGCCCTGCACTTGGAGTTGCGGGAATTGAAGGTCGATCCGCATATCGCCCTTTTGATATTCAAGATCGGCTTGCCGGCTGGTATCCAGTCAGTCCTGTATTCGATCAGTAACCTCGTCATCAATGCGGCGATCAATACCTATGGTGTTGATTCGATCGCTGCGTTTACGGCATTTGGCAAGATCGATCAGCTGTACTGGCAGACGGTCGGTGCCTTGGGCATCGCTATCACGACCTTTGTCGGACAGAATTACGGTGCCAGGGAATACGGACGGGTCAAAAAGGGTGTCAATCGCTGGTTTTTGACTTCAATGGGCATCACTTTGATGATCAGTGCACTGGTATGTCTTATGGCGCCGATGCTCATCGGGATCTTCAATAATGACCCCGGTGTTATCAGTATCGGTTCGGTCATCATCTTTGCGGTCGCACCTTTCTGGATGTTCTATACGCCGGTCGAGATCCTCGCCGGTGCGCTGAGAGGTGTCGGCAACAGTCTTATCCCAACCGTTATCACCGCTGTCGGCGTCGTCGGGGTCAGGGTCATATGGACACTGGTCATCGCTGCCGGCAAGGAGCTTTCGGTATTGATGATGGCATATCCGGTATCATGGTGTATTACCGGTATCGTCTTTATCCTGTATTACTATCTGTATTATCGCCATAAATTAAGTGCCGCATAAAGCGGCCTTTATTTATATTTCAGGTATTAAATCGCCACTAAATCACTATTGATCTGATGTCATTGTGCTATAATTTCAATATAGGAGACTAACTATGAATCTAAACGGTCAAAACAGCAAGAGTACGACGATCTTGAACGGCAAGCCTTTATATGGCTATGACCGTGCCAAACGCATCACAGAGGAAAAACACGGTGACTGGCATGAAAAAGTGTCAAAATATAGCCGTACCCATATCGGCAAAATGAAGATGATATCTAAAGGATCACCGACCAATACAAACAATATAAGCATCATAGTTAAAGCTATCTTTTTGATCATCATCGCCATATTTATTCTACAAGCACTGTTTGCGTTTGTATTTTCATTATATTAGGAGGAAGTTATGCAGACATTAATCATTATTCTGATCGTTTTTGTCATCATCGCTGCCATCATCATCTCGATGGTCAAGATCGTACCGCAGACCGAAGAATACGTCATCGAATTCTTAGGAAGATATCAGACGACTTGGAAGGCCGGTATCCATATCCTTATCCCGATCTTACAAAGGATCGCTTCAAGAGCTTCCTTCAAGGAACAATGCGCTGACTTTGAACCGCAATCGGTGATCACAAAAGACAATGTCACGATCAGTGTCGATACTGTTGTCTACTTCAAGATCTTCGATGCCAAGCTCTTTGCCTATGGTGCTGCTAATCCCCTGTTCGCTTTAGAGAATTTGAGTGCGACGACATTACGTAACCTCATCGGTGAGATCACGCTTGATGAAGCACTCACATCCCGTGATACGATCAACGCTAAACTGAAATCGATCTTGGATGAAGCGACTGACCCCTGGGGCATCAACGTCTCAAGAGTCGAGCTCAAAAATATCGATCCACCGACCGAGATCAAGAATGCCATGGAGAAACAGATGAAGGCTGAACGTGAAAAACGTGAAGCATTATTACACGCCGAAGCACATCAGGAATCAGTCATCAAAAAGGCCGATGGTGATGCCAAGGCTTTGGTCTTGGCGGCTAATGCTCAAAGAGATGCCGAGATAGCCAAAGCCGAAGGTCAGGCCGAAGCGATCAGA
>CASEHR010000153.1 GCA_949287785.1 uncultured Bacillota bacterium
CACATTCAACGACTGTAACCGGGATCAAAGTACCATCAGCAGTGAACACCTGAGTCATACCTAACTTTCTTCCAAGTATTCCTTTCATAATGTCACCTTTCTATATCTTATAATTTGATTTCGATGTCGACACCGCTAGGCAGTTCCAGACGGCTCAGAGCATCGATCGTCTTGGCACTTGGGCCAATGATCTCAACGAGACGTTTGTGAGTCCTGATCTCGAATTGCTCACGCGAATCCTTGTATTTGTGGACCGCACGTAAGATCGTGACTACCTGTTTCTCTGTTGGTAATGGAATCGGACCAACGACTTTTTTGACACCGGTGTCTTCAGCTGCTTTGACGATCTTTTCCGTCGCTGCATCCAATGAACGATGTTCATAAGCCTTTAACTTGATCCTCACGTTGTTTCTTGCCATGAAATTCTCCTCCTTTATTTCATCGATCTTCTTTCAGATCACTTGCTCCATGTGAATTCCCTGGTTATCACACGTACACAGTTGTCCGTGTGCCAGCAACCTCCCACTTCTATGCAAGCGCTCGGATATTATACTATCAGTCATCGATCAGGCGCAAGTATTTTTGGGTAATTTCAGATACTTTTTGCATTTCAGCCTCTGATATATCAATACATAGCCTCTTCTTATCAGGTACACATGTGATGGTGTTTCATAATCTTCCTTTATCATCTCTATCCTGACCTCATCAGCTTTATCATCACCATCAAACTGTGCTAGAATCAAAACAAGGAGGTTTTATATGACCTGGTATAAAGAAGCTGTATTCTACCACATCTATCCGTTGGGCTTGCTTGGTGCACCCAAGATCAACGATTTCATCATAAATGATCAGATGCCCGTCCTTAAACGCTGGGTCGATCATATGGAAAGACTCGGTCTCGATGCCTTGTATATCGGACCGTTATTTTCAAGCAAAAGTCATGGTTATGATACGATCGATTATAAAAAGGTCGATGAACGGTTAGGAACAAACGAGAGCTTCCGGGATTTTGTCGCCTATTGTCATCAAAAAGACATTAAAGTCGTCGTCGATGGCGTATTCAATCACACCAGCCGTGATTTCCATGCATTCAAAGACATTATAGCCAGAAAATGGGACAGTCCTTATGTGCGTTACTACAATATCGACTTCAACAAGTCCTCACCATTGGGCGATCCCTTTGACTATGCGACCTGGAGCGGATATCATGAATTGCCAAAGCTCGATACTGATGAACCTCAGGTCCAGGACATGCTTTTAGATGCTGTCGGTTATTGGATCGATTATTTTGACATCGATGGGATAAGACTAGATTGCGCCGATTGTCTGAGCTTTGACTTCATCCGCCGTTTAAAAGCGTATACCAAAGCTAAAAAAGCGGATTTCTGGCTCATGGGTGAACTGATCCATGGCGATTACTCCCGCTGGATAAGTGATGATATGCTCGATTCAAGCACGAATTATGAGCTGCATAAAGGTCTGTTCTCTGCTCACAATGATCACAATTACTTTGAAATAGCCCATACGATACGCCGGCAGTTCGATCCGATGTGGGGCCTCTACAAAGGGTTTTACCTGTATGATTTTGTCGACAATCACGATGTCGACCGACTTATATCCAAATTAAACAATAAAGCCAATGTCAAAAATGTCTATGTTCTTTTGTTCACTCTGATGGGAATACCATCTGTGTATTACGGAAGCGAGTGGAATATCGAGGGCAAAAGGACACCGTACAGTGATGATGCCCTCAGACCATGTATCGATATCGATATGATGCAAGATAATGAAATAACCTCACTCATCGCCAGATTAGCTCATCTTAAAAAACAATATCCTTGTCTTTCATATGGCGAATACAGGGAAGTATACCTCACCAACCGGCAATACGCCTACACCAGGAATTTGAACGATGAGATGATCCTGACCGTCGCCAACAACGATGAAAATCCGGTCAGCTTCAATATCGCGATAGCTGGTAAAACCAAAGCGGATTCACTCATCACCGGAAAAGAATACCGGACTGATGAGACCATCCGCATCGAGCTTGGCGGCAATGACAGTGATGTGATCATCTTGCGCTAGCTTCATAGATCCTGATCAGATGTCTGATCTTCTGGATCTCATTGTCGACTTTCTTTTTACTGATGCCGAGATCATTAGCGATCTCAGCATATTTTTTGCCTTCACTTCTCAGATCGCAGATCGCCTTTTGCATATCGGTCATACTGTTATAAAGACCATTCAGCCCGTCAGCGTATTCCCTGATGTGCCAAAGCCGAGCCGGCTCATTATTGCGATCGCTGGCTTTATAAAACAAGATACTCGACTCTGCATAGTCATCGCGGTCGATCGACACCATCTCATGCGTGTACATTTTGTAGGCGCTGCTGATCTTTCGACAGATCCAACGACGGACCACGACATAGGCGTAACGCTCAAAGTCGATATCACGACCTTTAAAAGCGATCGCGGCATGATACAAAGCGATCAGACCTTCCTGATACAGTTCGTCGGTGTCGATCCGATAATCACCGACATTACTGAGATAACGACTGATGATACCTTTGATCATCGGGCGGTACCGATCAGCCATAACAGCAAATTTTCGATCTCTTTCCCCGGTACTTAACAACATTCCTTCCATATTCAAATGATATCGGCATAAAGCGACGATCACAAATCATCCTATACGCAATCAAAGGTCATTTTTATCCCCATAATTGTCATATAATATGTATATTCTGTTAAAATTCAAACTGAAAGAGGTATGAGATGTTAGAATTGCACGATATATGCAAGGAATATAAAACAGCTGACCTGATACAGGTAGCTTTGGATAAAGTATCGATCAATTTCAAAGACAATGAATTTGTCGCGATATTAGGACCATCGGGAAGCGGCAAGACCACCCTTTTGAATATCATCGGCGGTCTTGACAGCTATGACAGCGGTGACTTAGTGATCGATGATATATCGACTAAAAAATACCGGGATAAAGATTGGGACAGCTATCGCAACCATACGATCGGTTTCGTCTTTCAAAGCTATAACCTCATCATGCATCAGAGCATCTTAGCCAATGTAGAATTGGCTTTGACGATCAGCGGTATCGGCAAAAGTGAAAGAAGAGAGCGAGCATTGCAAGCTCTTGATGAAGTCGGCCTCAAAGAGCAAGCACATAAAAAACCGAATCAGCTATCCGGCGGTCAGATGCAAAGAGTCGCCATCGCCAGAGCCCTGGTCAATAATCCGAAGATCTTATTGGCTGACGAGCCGACCGGTGCCCTTGACTCCAACACTTCGATCCAGGTCATGGATCTGCTCAAAGAAGTGGCCAAAGATCGGTTGGTCATCATGGTCACACACAACCCGGAACTAGCCTACGAATATGCAACGCGGATCGTCGAACTGAAAGACGGTCATATCATAAGTGACTCCGATCCATCCACATCAGTCAAAAAAGAAGTCAAAGAGACTAATATGGGCAAATCGTCGATGTCTTTTCTGACGGCTCTGTCGTTGAGCTTTTCTAACCTGAAAACCAAGAAAGCGCGAACGATCCTGACGGCTTTTGCCGGTTCGATCGGCATCATCGGTATCGCTTTGATCCTGTCCCTTTCGACCGGGGTCAATGACTACATCAGTGATATCGAAGAAGACACATTGAGCGAATATCCGCTGATGATCCAGAGTTCTTCTTTCAATATCGCCGGTATGATGGAAGATACCGTCAGTTCCACACTGGCCGAAAAAAGCGAAGATGAGATCGGAGTCAGCGAGATGATCACATCGATGTTCACCAAGATCGGTACCAACGATCTGGGATCATTAAAAGACGATCTTGAAGCAAATGCCGACACCTTGGATCCTTATATCCGGGCGATCGAATACGAATACGATATCGAACCACTTATATACAGCACCAATACGGATAACATCCACAAAGTAAATCCCGATGAAACTTTCAACAGCTTGGGTCTTGGCGACAATGTCTCAAGCAACGCTATGATGTCAAGCATGATGTCGACCAATTTCTTCTATCAGATGCCGGCAAACGAAGAACTGTATACTGACCAATACACACTGGAAGCCGGCAAATGGCCCGAAAACTACAACGAATGTGTACTGGTCTTGACTGCTAATGGCAATGTGTCCGATTTTGTGATATATGCCCTGGATCTCAAAGACTACAGTGATCTTGAAAAGATGGTCAACGAATTCGCCAACGGTGACACCAGCGAAGACGTGACCTTTGATAACTACAGCTATGATGATTTCTTAAACAAGAAGTTCAAGATCGTCTTGAACAGCTACCTGTATGAATACGATGAAGATCTCGATATCTATATCGACCGAAGCGATGATGAAGACTATCTCAAAGAGGTCATTGAAAAAAGCGAAGACCTGACGATCGTCGGCATCGTAAAACCGAAGGACGGTGATGGCGTGGCAATGCTCAGTTCCGGCATCAACTACCTGCCTTCCCTCAATGAGTACATCACCGAAAAAGCCCTTGACAGCGACATCCTCAAAAAACAGATGGCCGATCCTGACATCGATGTCTTTACCGGTCAAGTGTTCGGCAGTGACAGTGATATCAATATCGATATCTCTTCTTTCTTTTCGATCGACACTGACAAGCTTGAAGATGCCTTCAGCATTGACCAGACAGTACTTGAAAAGGCGATAGAAGACATTGATATGGACGGCTTTGAGCTTGATCTCAACAGTATCATAAACGATATCGATATGACCGATATCTTTGACGGTATCGATTTTGCCAATATCGGTGCCAAAGGCGAAGAGATGATGCGCACGATCCTGAGCGGTTATCAGCGTTATCTTGAAGAAAACCCGGTCGAGGTCGGTTACGATATCAAAGGAGAACTTGAAAAACTCTTTGAATCGCGCCCGGAACCTTCACAAGATCCCGGCACAGATCAGCCATCGGAAGGCATGACAGATGAAGAATTCCTGGCAGAACTGGAAAGGATCCTGGACGCGTATGCTCAGGCGATGGAAAAAGCTTATGTCGATTCTTTTACGGGTTTTGCAACCTCAGATAACGGTCAGGCGATCATCGATGGAGCGGTGACGGCTTTTATGGATAATACCGATGTCATCGACCGCCTTCAACATAACATCGAACAGGTGATCGATGAAATTACCCCAAAGATCGAAAAGATGATCACTGACGGGATCGAAGACATCATGCTTGAAGCGGCGGATACATTCGCTGGCGCCTTCCCCGATGCCCTTAATATCGACTCCTCCAAGATCAAAGAGTCTTTCAAGATGAACATCGATGCACAAGAACTATCTGAGATCATCACGGCCCAGATCATCTCAAACCAGGCCTCATATGAAAACAACCTCGAGCGGCTTGGGTATATCGACAAAGATGAACCGTCATCGATCAGCATCTACCCCAATAACTTTGAAGCTAAGGCTGAGATCCTGAACTATCTTGATGCCTATAATGCACGATTTGAACAATCACAACCGGAAAAAGTGATCAGTTATACCGATTATGTCGGTGTCCTAATGTCGTCGGTGACAACGATCATCGATGTCATCAGTTATGTCCTGATCGCCTTTGTCGCCATCTCCCTTGTCGTATCCAGTATCATGATCGGTGTCATCACCTATATCAGTGTCCTGGAACGCAAAAAAGAGATCGGTATCTTAAGGGCGATCGGTGCCAGCAAAGGCAATATTTCGGCAGTCTTCAACGCTGAGACCTTTATCATCGGACTGTTGAGCGGTCTGATCGGGGTCGGCATCAGCTATCTGGCTCTCTTGCCGGCAAATGCTATTATCCATGACATCGCCAATACGACCGATGTCAACGCTAAACTGCCGCTTATGGCAGCAGTCGCTTTAGCGGCACTGAGCACCATTTTAACGATGATCGGTGGTTTTATCCCGGCAAAACGGGCAGCAGGACAAGACCCTGTCGAAGCATTGAGAACAGAATAAGGAGGTAAATAATGAAACGAGCAAGACTGGAAGTATGCTGCGGAAACATCAAAGATGTCATGGCGATCAAAGGACTTGACTATGACCGTATCGAACTCAACAGCGCCCTGGAACTGGGTGGTCTGACACCAAGCTTACACACTCTGATCGAAGCCAAAAAGATCACCGACCGGCCGATCATGTGCATGGTCAGGACCAAGACAGGTGACTTCTTTTACACCGATGAAGAAAAAGAGGTCATGTATAAAGATGCCAAGGAACTGATCGACCACGGTGCTGACGGTATCGTCTTTGGCTTTTTAGATGCGGATGACCATATCGATATCCCTGCACTTAAAAAAATGCGCGCGATAACCGCCGGTAAAGAACTGGTCTTCCACAAGGCCTTCGATCTGATCAAAGACAAGGAGGAAGCCCTTGAGATCCTCATCGATAACGGCGTTGACCGCGTCTTACTCATGAATGAAAACGGCGAGGATCTTCTGGATGCTGCCGAGCGGATCGGCCGATACCACGACCTTTACGGCGACAGGATCGAACTATTGCCGGGCGGCGGTATCAATGAAGACAACATCCTGAAAGTTCTCTCCCTGACCAAAAGCGGTCAATGTCACGGAACTTTCAAAAAAGTCGTCGAAAGAGAAGGTCTTACTCATATAACCGTCAGCCGACAACGTACGGAAAAAGTTATCGAAATCCTTTCAAGAGACATCTAACGGTGTCTCTTTTTGTGTTAGAATAGGCATATGGATAAGGCAAGAAGAGAAAAGATACTCAGAAAATATATTATCCTCGACAGCACATTCAAGACCAGTCTCTGGATGATCGTCGGCATCATCGTCTTATGGTCGATCCTGCTGTCGATCGATTTCAATTTCTTCTTACTGGACGGAGCTCCGTCTTTCAGCTTGTTTTTGATGGTGATCTTCTGCATCTTCTTTATCGTCTACACGATCTATGCAGCCGTCAAGATCAAAAAAGGTCCCTCAGACCCGGACTGGCAGATGATCGAGAAAGATGTGAACGCCGTCTTTCTTGAACGCTATATCGATGACGACGACGAAGTATCGCTCATCGATATCCACAAAGCCAGAAAGAAAGCCAGTTTAAATGGTCGGCGTTTCATGGATAAGGTCTATGATGCCATGACTTTATATGATATCAAAATGCCCCCGGTCAGACGTTATATCCTTTCGCTCATCATCGTACCAAGTCTGATCTTAGTCATATCCTACATTCCCGAATATGTGAGTGACTACATCACCAAAACACAGGCGATCAATAAGGTAGCCGATGTCATATACGGGCTGGATGATGCCTTTGAAGACAAGGTATACTCCATATATTATGATGATCCGAAAGAAGAATACCTCAGTTATGGCTATTACTTCACCGCTTATATGGATTATGCGATGGACTCTTACATTTCAATGTCCGTTACCAATGAAGGAAAGATCGATTATATGGCCTACAGTATCGATGTCGACCCAACCGAAGATATCGATGCTAATATTGCCTACATCGAAGAAAAACTGGCCGGCTATTACGATATCGTCAAAGATCTGGATATTGATGACCGTTTTTTAGAGGAACCGGTCTTATCTGATTCTTTCAAAGAAGAAATGCGTTATCTGACAATCGATGATGAAAGAGTCGATCTGTCAAGCGGACCGATGTATATGTCATACAGCATTTACGATTACGGCTATGGGCCGTCAGCTGATTTTTATATCTCGATCAATAACAACTGATCCCTGTTGCCTTTCACCGATATCATAACAAATTATGTAAAAAGGCCTGCCGCTTGGCAGGCCTTATCTTATCACATAAAATCCGAATGATCCTTTTAGTTTATATCATCGTGCCTGCCGGTATCGACTTGCACATCGATATAGCTGTCATCATAGTTTTCGATGATCTTGCTCATACGATAGAGGTAAATGATCTTAAAGATGCCGCAAACGATACTTGCAATACCCGACAAGAGGGTGACCGCAAGCCCGACAGACATCAGACCAAACGAATATGAGTTGATCGACAGAAGCCAAATGAGAAGGCCGACAATGACTAAGATCGCACTCCAGAAATAGAACTTCCACAACCTCTTCCATTTGACCGTGTAAGTACTGTCATAATCGATCATAAGTTCACTGTGACCTTGAAATTCATGATATTCGGCAATGATCGATATCACACTGCTGATGATCGCCACCAGTGTCACCATCACTAACGTGATCATGATCGAATTGAATGGTGATGTGATGAGGCTCTCAATACTGTTATGATGACCTAAACCGATGATGGAACCGGCTATAAACGAGAACCCGACGACAAAGGTAATGACGATCAGCACTATGCTGATGATCTTGAAGATCGCTGATGTCCGATAATGACCACTCAGCGAAGACATCTTCCAGATGATGACAAGATAGAAGATCTCGGTCACAAAATTGACGATCTGGGCAATCGATGACAGATTGCCATCATCATAATTTGATAAAAAATTACAGACGACGATTATGATCGAAGCCACAAACAGATAGAATAAATACTTAGACAATTTGGTTTTTTCCATAGATGATATCTCCTTACACTCATTGTAGCATATGACCGGCTATGCCAACTATCAATGTCAGACTATTTATACATCGTGGTTGATAACGACCCGATCATTGGCTTTAAGGACGACATTGCCATCAGGAATGATATATCCGTCACCTCTTTGGATCAGGACGACTAATCCGGATGTGTATTTGCCGATATCCTTAAGCTGACTGCCGATCAGTAAAGAATCCTCGTCGATGATCTTTTCGTATAAGGCAAGTTCTGTATTTTTCTTATTTTCCAAAGCACATAATAATACGCTGTCACCCTTTTTCAATATCGTATCTCCGCGCGGAATGACATTGGCGTTATCACGCTTGATATTGACGATCAGCGTATCCGGCGGTAAGACGATATCCCTGATCGGTTTCTGATCAAAGCCATGACCTTCCGTGACCGTAAACTCGATATAATTGATCGGTTTCTCATCGACATAGTCGGTAAAGGTCTTCAATACATCGCCTTCTTCATCGATCATATCGAGATTTTTAGCCATAAGCGGAAGTAATGAACCCTGGATCGCGATCGAAAGCAGGACGATAATAAAGACGATATGATAGATATCATAGGAAATACTTGCCGGATCCAGGACGGCCTGGATGGCAAAGACAATACTGGCAGCTCCCCTGAGACCGGCAAAAGAGACCAGAAGATCCTGCCGCAGACTGTTTTTAAAAGGTAATGATAACAGAAAGACCGCCAAGGGACGTCCGACAAAAAGCATGAAAGCCATGATCAGGATCCCTTCAAACAATACATCACCCATACGCGAAGGATAAGCCAGAAGGCCTAATAGAAAAAACAGGATCGCTTGCATATTGGCAGTCATACCATCAAAGAACGGAACCAGAACCCCGTTTTCTTTAAGACGG
>CASEHR010000154.1 GCA_949287785.1 uncultured Bacillota bacterium
TTATAAAATGGTCCGTATCTTCGTTGATTTTTTCAAAAATAAAGATATACGGAAGAAGATCTTTTTTACCCTAGCTATGATGCTAGTATACAGACTCGGTGCAGCTATCCCTGCACCTGGTGTCAATGATACGGTCATCAACTTATCCGGAAACTCGATCTTAGGTATGATGAGCTTGCTGGGTGGCGGATCATTGGAGCAGATGTCGATCTTCGCTCTGGGTGTAAGTCCGTACATCACAGCCAGTATCATCATCCAGCTGTTGAGCATGGATATCATCCCGCCGCTTACCGAAATGGCTAAAAGCGGTAAAAAGGGTAAGCAGCAATTAGATCGCATTACTCGTTATCTCGGAGTTGCGATGGCTCTATTCCAGGGCTTCTTCATCGTCAAGATGTTCTCCGATCAATACGGCATCATCGATGATCCAAGTAATGTCACTTATCTTTTCATTGCGATCGTCATGACGGCCGGCACGATGTTCTTGCTGTGGATCGGTGATCAGATCTCACAAAAAGGTATCGGCAATGGTGTATCGATGATCATCTTCGCAGGTATCGTCGCCGGTTTCCCAAGCAGCTTCCAGTCAGTCTATCAGACTTTGCTCGGAAATGGTGCATCAGCGACCGGTGTAGTTGGTTTTGTTGCTTACATCATCATGTTTATTGCGATCCTGGTCCTTGTCGTTGCGATGCAGGTCGCGGAAAGAAGGATACCGGTACAGTATTCGACCAGTCATACCTACAATAAGACAAAAGGCGATCTCAATCACTTACCGCTCAAGATAAATTCGGCAAGTGTTATCCCGGTCATCTTTGCCTCGGCGCTGATCCAGGGTCCGCAGATCATTGCTTCCTGGTTCTCATCGAGCGCATACCAATGGCTTGCTGATTTCTTTGATTTCTCAAAGCCTTATGTACTTGTCTTATACGGTATTCTGATCATTCTGTTCACTTTCTTCTATACGAATATGACCGTTGATCCAAGTAAATTGGCCGATGATCTGAATAAACAGGGTACATATATCCCCGGTGTGAGACCGGGCGGTGAAACAAAGGCATATATTTCCAAGGTCTTAAACAGAATTACGGTCTTGGGAGCGATCTTACTTACATTTATCGCTCTATTGCCTTATGTATTATCGATCATCTTCGGTCTTCCATATCAGGCGGCTGTCGGCGGTACAGGTATCATCATCGTCGTCGGTGTAGCGATGGAGACGATCAAACAGCTGAAGGGTGAAATGACCTCAAAGCAATACCGCGGTTTCATAGGCAGGTAGTGATGAATCTGCTTATCATGGGAGCCCCCGGTAGTGGCAAGGGAACGATGTCAGAAAAGATCATCGAAGAATACGGACTTCTCCATATATCTACAGGTGATCTGTTGCGTCAAGCGGTGAAGGATAAGACACCGACCGGTCTTAAAGCTCAGGAATACATGAGCAAAGGCCGTCTCGTCCCTGATGAGATCATTCACGACCTTATCTCGCAACGCCTGAGTCAGGATGATGCGAAAAAAGGTTTCTTAATGGATGGTTATCCGCGGACTTTAGCCCAGGCTAAAGACCTCGATAACATATGTCACAGACTTTCGATCACGATCGATATGATCATTCAGCTCGATCTTGATGAAGAAGTCATTGCCAGACGGATCACAGGCCGTCGGGTCTGTCGGAACTGCGGGGCGATATATCATATCGAAACCAGACCGAGCAAGGCAGCCGATATCTGTGATGAGTGCGGTGGACCGTTATACACAAGAAGTGACGATACGCTTGAGAGTCTCAAGGTCCGTTTGGCAGAATATGAAGATAGTACCAAGCCATTGCTTGACCATTACAATGGGAAAGTGTCGATCGAAAGGATCGATGGCGATGGTACGATCGATAGCGTATTTGCCAGTATTAAAGAAGTATTGGATGGTATTAAATGATCACGATCAAATCACAAAGAGAGATCGCTTTATTGAAAGAAGCAGGTCGGATCGTCGGTCATACGCATAAAGTCTTAAAGGCAGCGATCAAGCCGGGTATAAGTACTCTGGATCTTGATCGCCTCGCTGAAGAGACGATTCTGGCTATGGGCGCTACGCCGTCATTCAAAGGCTATCAGGGTTTCCCTGGCAGCATCTGTACTTCGATCAACAATATGCTTGTCCACGGCATTCCTGATCACCGGATCTTGCAAGAGGGCGATATCATCTCGATCGATATCGGCGCTTGCTACAAAGGCTATCATGGTGACAGTGCCTGGAGCTATGGTGTTGGCAATATCCGTCCTGAACATCAGAAACTTCTCGATGTAACACATGATTCCCTGTTTAAAGGACTTGAACAGGTCAGACCGGGCAACTATGTCGGTGATATCGCGCATGCGATCCAGACTTATGTCGAAAGTTTTGGTTTTAGCTTGCCGATCGAGTATACTGGTCATGGTGTCGGCAAAAATCTGCACGAGGACCCGGCGATCCCCAATGTCGGTATGCCGCATACCTTGGAAAAGCTCAAAAAGGGGATGGTGATCGCTGTTGAACCGATGGTCTTCATGGGCAGGCCGAATTGTCGGACCTTGCCTGATGGCTGGGGCGTTGTTTCCAAAGATGGTTCATGGGCCGCGCATTTCGAACACACGGTGGTTATAACCGATGAGGGATATGAGATCACGACTAAGGAGGATTAAGTGGCAAAACAAGACGTTATCGAAATAACTGGCGTGGTAACTGATACGTTGCCGAACGCACAATTCAAGGTGAGATTGGAAAACGGACATGAGATCTTGGCTCACGTTTCTGGTAAAATCCGCATGCATTACATCCGCATTTTACCAGGCGATCGTGTCACAGTAGAGATTTCACCTTACGATTTAACACGTGGGCGTATTACATTCCGACAAAAATAGTGTCTAAAGGAGGTAAAGATGAAAGTTAGACCATCTGTAAAACCAATCTGTGACAAATGTCGCGTTATCAAGCGCAAGGGTAGAGTAATGGTTATCTGTGAAAACCCTAAACACAAACAGAGACAAGGTTAATAGGGAGGAGAATTTAAATGGCTCGTATAGCTGGTGTGGATATCCCAAACGATAAGCGTGTAGTGGTATCCCTGACATATATCTACGGTGTTGGTCTGCCAACAGCGCAAAAAGTATTGAAAGAATGCGGTATCTCGGAAGATATCCGTGTTAAAGATCTGACTGATGATCAGTTAGGTGCCATCCGTAAAGTCTTAGATAACTATAAGCTTGAAGGCGACCTGCGTCGTGAAACACAGCTGAATATCAAGCGTTTGATGGAAGTAGCTTGCTACAGAGGTATCCGTCATCGTAAAGGTTTACCGGTTAGAGGACAAAGGACGAAGACAAACGCTCGTACTAGAAAAGGTCCACGTCGTACAGTAGCTAATAAGAAGAAGTAGTAGGAGGATATAAAATGGCACAAGCAAAAACAACACGTAAAAGACGTGTCAAAAAGAATGTAGCGCGTGGTGTCGCACACATCCACTCTA
>CASEHR010000155.1 GCA_949287785.1 uncultured Bacillota bacterium
ATTGATAGTTGGTGAATATTTTAATACGCGATTTAATATCATCAGAGTTGAACATAAACCGCTGCTGACGATCGGTGAAGCAATGTCTAAAGGTGTTTCATGGCCATCACTGATCATGTGCGCCGGTACCCTGGCGGTCGGCAGCGCCCTGACCAATGCCGATATCGGCTTTACATCCTGGTTATCCGGTACATTGTCACCGATCATCTCAGGCATGTCGCCGATCATCATGGTCCTCATCTTCGCTTTCTGGGCCGCCCTTCAGACCAACCTCTCTTCAAACATGGTCACATCGACTTTAGTCACGACCGCAGCGCTGTCGATCACCGCCGGCATGGATTCGATCTGTGTGCCGGGTGTCGTCATCATCGTCGGCATGCTGGCATCATATGCCTTTGCTACTCCACCGGCCATGCCGTGTGTCGCTGTAGCCGGCAGCAGCGGCTGGACCAATACGATGCAGATGATGCTGTATGGCTTCATCGCGATGATCATTGCGATCCTTCTTTCGACCTTTGTCGGCTATCCGATCGCAACGATGATCTTCTGATATGAAGCACTTCGCAAAAGAACTGGCTTTCATCATTGCGATGTTCACCAACAGCCTGGCGATTTCACTGTTGGTGAAGTCGGTATTCGGGGTATCTACTTTAAGTAGTTTACCCCTTGTTTTAAGTGATATCTTTCCCTTTATATCATTCGGGATGATGAATTTCATGGTCCAGTCATTGTTGCTTATCATCCTGATCCTCATCACAAGACAACCAAAGCTATCTTATATCTTCAGTTTCATCATCGGTTTCGTATTCGGCCTGATGGTCGATGGTTTTGATATCCTAGTCGCATACTTGCCTGATGTCTTCATCTTAAGGATCATCTACTTCCTTGTCGGATGGGTGCTTATTAGTTTTGGTGCAGCGTTATTCATCAAATCATCGATGCCGCTGATGCCCTTTGATGGCTTTGTCAAAGATCTCTCGATCTTCTTTAAGACCAAGGTCAGATTGATCAAAACGATCAGCGATCTGATCTTCGTCTCAAGTTCTGTCATCTTATCATTAGTCTTTTTGAACGATCTTGTCGGTGTCGGTATCGGGACGATCTTCATGGCCTTCTTCACCGGTAGTCTGACGCAGTTTTTCATCGACAGACTTACAGATCGATATGAATTTTCAACTGTCACCGCTATCGGCGATCATCTTGTGCAGATCGCATCGATCAAGACCAGATGACATAAAACATCATTCATATAAGATCATTAAAAAGATCCCCTTTGATATCGGGGATCTTTTTATGATCATCGGTCTATTATTTATGATCAGTCAGAATATCGATCATAATGTCAATGATGAATGGCTTCTTAGTTTCTTATGCGCTTTAGGATCGAAGAGACAAAAGTTACTGTCAATATCCTATTTAACACCTTATTTGATAATTAAAGTTCTGTTATTATTTCACTCTGTAATGATCATTCTTTTAGATGTTTTTTTCATCATTGAGAAAACGGTCCATGTATTCTTTGGCTTTATCATCCTCACCTTTATTGGCATACATCTTGGCGATCATGAGCTCATATTTGATGATCAGTTGCGGATCTTTCTCGGTCTCAAGTTTTTTTAGTGTCTCATCCAACAGATCGTAATGACCGAGGATATTGATGTCATAGCTGATCTTTATCTCCTTCTTCACGTCATCTTTTAAGTGGTCGAGTTTCAACAGTCTATCGACATATTTAGTGGTCATATCCTTATTTTCTTTAGCCAAATAGTAGTAGAAACCATTATAGTAGACTGCTTCTTTCTGCCGGTCATTCAACTTACGGCTGTCAAAGACTTTAAATGCCTTATCGACTTCTTTATGATCATCTTTGATCAGTGCTTCATTGAGTTTCATATAATCGATATTGAATGGACTGATGACAAGTTTTACCAGGCGTGATTCGATCTTTTGATCAAAGGTACGGAAGTCTTTTTTAATAAGCAGATCAGTAAGTTTATCTGAGATGATCTTACGCAAAACGATCGGTCCGAAGATGATGATGACCGAGATGATGATTAAAAGCGGTGTCAGCCAATTATTCATATATACCCCCTACTCCCTTCCTATTTTAACATTTCTTCTTCTCTTTTCATCTCTTTATAGAAAGAGGTCACTAAAGGAACAGCTACCGCCAGGGAGATGATATCAGCGATGCTCTGGGCCATCTCAACACCTAAAAGACCGATGGTGTTGGAAAGGATGATAATCGCCGGAATAAGGGCGATACCCTGACGCATCGATGCCAGAAGAGAGGCCGGCTTGGTCTTACCTACTACCTGCAGCATCATATTGGCCACAGTCA
>CASEHR010000156.1 GCA_949287785.1 uncultured Bacillota bacterium
ATTGATTGCTTTAATTATTGCTTTAATAATGAGTAAGATGGTTTGAAAATTGGAATTTAGAAGTGTAATTATAATGAACAACATCGAAGTTTTGGAGATGATAAGATGGTATTTAGACTAGCAAGAATAGAAGATTTGAAACAACTGAAAATAATTTATAAAGAAATCATAAAAAATATGAATAAAAATAACATTCAAATTTGGGATGATATTTATCCTTGCGAGTTCTTTGAAGATGACATAAATAACAAGCGTCTTTATGTTATTGCAGATGATGAAGAGATCATATCTGCTTTTGCTTTATGTGATAACAATGCAGGAGAAGCTTATGTTGAATGGAGTGAAAAATCTGCTAAAGCAATGTATATTGACCGATTGGGTGTTAATGTTAAGTATTCTAAAAAAGGAATCGGTCAGCAAACGCTCAATAAGGCAAAAGAAATTTCTAAATCACTTGGTGCTGAATATTTACGATTATTTGTAGTAGATATAAATAAACCAGCTATTCGATTGTATCAAAAAAGTGGTTTCACAAACGTTGATGGCGTTTATGATGAGGTGTTTGACGATGGATATGTTTTACGTCAAATCGGATATGAAATCAAGTTGTAAAGTGGAATGTTTTGAAATGGTCTAAGAAAAAGATTAATTATTTTCCCTTTGTGGATCGAATTGTTGATTATGTCCTATGCTTTTAGATAAGCATTGTGGCGGTTGTGATAACGGTAATCAATCTTGCAAGATTGCTAAGTGTAGTCTTGAACATGGAAAAATTGAATATTGCTACGAATGTGAAAAATATTAGAATATTGATAAATATTACTCTTATATAACTCAAAAAAGAGCGATGGACCGGAATGGTCTATCGCTCTTTGATATTTACGATCAATAAAGTTTAGCGCCGGCAGGAATATCATCATCGAGCATGATGAGATGCAATCTTTCCTCTCCCTCTTCGTGATGGATAGCACTAATAAGCATTCCACAAGAATCGATGCCCATCATTTTGCGGGGAGCGAGATTGGTGATCGCAAGCAGAGTCTTACCGATTAGTTCTTCCGGCTCATAATAATCATGGATCCCGCTTAAGATCGTCCGATCATGACCACTGCCATCATCCAGCGTAAAGGCCAATAGCTTTTTACTCTTTTCAACCGCTTTACAGTCCTTGACCTTGACGACACGATAATCACTCTTAGCGAATTCATCATAATCGATCATAAGGGTATTCAGATCTTCAACTTCAACCTTATCAAAATCAGTCTTCAGCTCTTTCTTTTCTACAGTATCAGTTTGCTTTGTATTGCGATCCTTCATATGCGGGAAAAGCAATACTTCGCGGATCGAATCGACTTCCGCCACCAGCATGACCAATCTGTCGATACCGATACCTATACCTCCGGTTGGTGGAAGACCGTATTCCAGCGCTTCGACATAGTCGGTATCCATATCACCAGCTTCCGCATCACCGAGTGCTTTCAGTTTTAATTGTTCTTCAAAACGTTCTCGCTGGTCGATCGGATCGTTCAGTTCACTGAAGGAATTACCATACTCTGTACCATTGATATAGATCTCAAAACGATCGGTGAAACGTGGATCTTCGCTGTTCTTTTTGGCAAGTGGTGAGATCTCAAGCGGATGACCATAGACAAAGGTCGGTTCGATCATATCTTCTTCACACAGCTCATCGAATAATTTAGCGATGATATGACCGATGGTCATCTCGTGTTTTTCCAGTTCCACTCCGTTACTTTGAGCAACCTCAACAGCTTCTTCCAAGGTGATATTTCTGAAATCCTTATTTGTCTTTTCGTTTACCGCATCAGTCATATTAACACGCTTGAAAGGTGCTTTGATCTCGATCTCTTTGCCATCGACGAGAACGGTATTCTTTCTGATCGTCTCTTTCAAGACATAGGTGAATAGACCTTCCGCCAGTTCCATCATGCCATACATATCGCTATAGGCAATGTAGGCTTCGACAGTCGTGAATTCGGGATTGTGTTTGGTATCCATACCTTCATTTCGGAAAAGACGACCGATCTCATAAACACCTTCCATACCACCGACGATCAGACGCTTCAGCGGCAGTTCGGTGGCGATCCGCAAGTAAAAGTCGCGGTTCAAGGCGTTGTGATGAGTGATGAACGGCCGGGCAGCAGCACCGCCGTTAGTCGCTTGTAAGACCGGTGTTTCAACTTCTACCAAGCCAAGACCATCGAGATATCTTTGTACCGCTCTGATGACTTTAGGTCTTAAAAAGGCGATCCTTTTAGCATCTTCATTCATGATGAGATCGACATAACGTCTTCTGTATCGTTCTTCAACGTCTTTGAAACCGTGGTATTTTTCCGGTAGCGGTCGCAAAGCCTTGGCTAAGTGTGTGTATTCACTCGCTTTGATCGAAAGCTCACCGCTGTCTGTCTTGACCACCTGTCCTCTGATACCGATGATGTCACCGATATCAGCAGCTTTGAATATCTCATATACATCATCACCGACAATCGCTTTATTGACGACGATCTGGATCATCCCTTCTTTATCCTGGATGTGCATAAAGCCGAGTTTACCCATCCTTCTTTTTGACATGATCCTGCCCGCAACGCTTGTGATGATATTCTTCTCTTCTAATTCTTCTTTGGTATTTTCACTGTATTTATCTTTTAATCCCTGGCTGTGACTTTCAACTTTGTACGCATGACCAAAAGGATCGATCCCCTTGTCTTTGAGGTCTTGCATCTTCTGTCTTCTTACTAACTGCTGGTCATTCAATTTTTCTTCCATAATACACCTCTCTTAACCCGTATATTATACCTGAGAATACGAGGGATGGCTTGTAAAGTATTCTATTTACGGTAAAATATCAGTGATGAAACATATCTTTTTGGACATTGATGGCACAATAGTCGATCATTCGCAACATTGTATCCATCCCAATACTTTAAAGACGATCAGAGCTTTAGCGAAAGACAATGATATTTGGTTCTGTACCGGCAGAGTCTATCAGTCTGCTCAGCTTGATCTCGGTCTTGATTTCAATAATTACATCTGTTCTCTGGGAGCGATGATATATCAAAACGGAGAGCTGATCTATCATCGTCCTTATAAATACGAAGAGATGCGTGAACTGATGGATGAGATCAACGCCCTGGGGCTTGATGTGACTTATGAGTGTGCGGATAACGCCTATTGTCACAGAAGTTTTATCGAAAGGATGCGTCAAAGACCTGTTCAAGCTTTTGAGACCAACAGTGATTACTGGAAAGGAAAAGAAGAATACAATGGCGAATACATCTACAAGATGATGGTCGAAGCCAAACATAAGGAAGATTTCATCGAATTTATCGAACTGTTCAAAGACCGCTATGAATTCTGTCGTTCCACTAACAAAGCATTATATCTGACAGAAGTATCACCAAAAAACATCTCTAAAGGCAGTGCGATCAAAAAGCTGGCTGAGATGGGTATTATCGATATCGATAATACCCATCTCAGCCAGCTTTTTGATCGCACTGCCTTTAGAGATGTTTTTTGG
>CASEHR010000157.1 GCA_949287785.1 uncultured Bacillota bacterium
CGATCAGCCCGATCAATTCCCTGGCTGCGACTTCGATCCCGCCATGACCCTTGTCTTTAAGACCGAGATTAGTATAGATCTCTCCCAAAAGAACACCGCTTTCTTTAGCTTTCTTCAGGACGTGGTCGATGAGCGGATCACAAAGCTCCTTCTCCTGCATCGGACCGAAAGGATTGGCAAAATAAGTCTCTGAAAGACCGACTTCATTGGTCGTCCCCAAAGCATATCTGCGCCCACGGACATAGATCTCCTTAGCCTTATCGACATCATCGATCAGATTGATGCCTCTTTTATCGTCGTAGTTATTGGCATACAGAAAGATATCGACCTTATGTGGACTTATCACCACATTGTAAGGACTGGCAGGTGTTATTACCCGGGCATTATTATTGCCGGGATTGAAGAAGATCGAACGGTCCATATCCCGGTATGTTGCACTGTTGTCAAGGTCATCAAGCCGGACAAAGGCTCCGATCTCAGTACCCTGAGCATAGATGACACCGTCTTTTTCATACATGATGCCCATATCATCAAAGATAACGGTTTGGGCTTCGATAAGATCAGCGATCTTGTTCATGGCTTCGATCGTCTCTGATTTACCGGCTCCGCTGTCGCCCATGAGACATACGCCTTTGGTCGTGCCGTCTTTCAGCCGTATCTTCAGCATCGCACCATGGATCGGCAAATAGCCTTTTTTGATCATCGCAAGATTGTGCAAGGTAAGAGCCATCTTTTTAAAGTAACCGAAGTATTCGATGACCGGCTGATAAGATATCTTACCGACATAGATGTCGTTTTCTTCGTCGTAGTAATAATCGGTATCCTTGCGGTTATCCTTGACACCGAACAAGATGATGCATTGCGGTCTATTGTGCCAAAGACTCGGTGGTGCAAACTCAAATAGATTGGCAAGACCGATCGCACTGGCCATAAAATCCTTGTGGAAATAGACAAATGTCAGACACGTCCCGACAAGGATCGGATAACAGAAAAAGTCCCGATAATTGTGCTTTTTGATCATCGGATCGATCTTGGTCTCAGTAAAGGTGCCTAAGCGCTTGTTGTGATCAAGATAGATCATCATCGGTGAGCGCATCATGACCTTATTGATAAACGGGATCTTCTTCAAGGCATCATACTTTGAAGGAAGTCCTGTTTCCGCCTTGACCATAAACAATGAAGCGTTGGTACCGGCTTGTAATTGACGATAGACATAATTACGATAGCCCTGCAATTTCTCTTCACACAAACGATAGAAGCCCAGGATCAGCTCGTTATAATGCATATCCGATGAGATAAAGCGTGAACCGAGGACACCGCTGCCGTTTTTTGAATAGATGTAAGAGAAACGATGCAGATTACGCCAGTAGTTATAAGCCTTCTCCACAAGGCTCAGTAAGATCGGCACATCCTTTTGGTCAAGGGCTGCCGACTCATCATACGATATAACGGTAAGATACTTTAAGATGACGATCAAATGACTGATGATATCTTCCTTACCTTCTCCTTTTCTCATCACCCATTGATATAAGACCTGATCACTGTCTTTCAAGTCATCTAAAAAAGCTTCTAGAAATGTACGAAAATCAGAAGATGACAGCAGTTCTTCATAGCTGTCGTAATAAGCTTTGGTAAAATCGATCAAAGCTAAACGGTTTTTGATATATAATGAATCCATACAGTAGATTATAGTAGATTTCAGCTTGAATTGTAAGAGGTGACGAATATGCGGTTTGTAAAAGAGACATTAGATACATCAAAGATCGATGACCCGGTCTTTGCGATTTCCCGCAAAGCACAAGCGGATAAAGACCCTCAGACGATCAATGCGACCATTGGTTCGCTGTACGATGAAGACGGTAAGATCGTCGCCCTTTCATCGTATTACGATGTCTTCGATAAGATCGATGACCGCTTAAAAGCCAAGTATGCCGAAGGCGCCGATGGAAACAGCTCCTATAAAAAAGCGGTCAGGACACATGTCTTGAAAGACCACATCAAACTGCCTGTCGATGTCCTGGCAACAGCCGGTGGCAGCGGCGCTGTATCACTGGTCCTCAAAGACTTTCTGAAAGAGGGCGACACGGTCTTATTGCCTGAGATCGCCTGGGCTTCATATAAAACGATGGCTTATGAGTACGGTCTTGACACTGTCTTATATAAGATCGATGATGTGGATGATATCCTCGATAAAGCGCACAAGATCGCTAAAACACAGGATAAAATCGTGCTCGTCATCAATTCACCATGCCATAACCCGACCGGTCTGAGCCTGACCGATAACGATTGGCAAAGGATCATCGACGATCTGAACCGGATCGAAAGCCCGGTCATCATTCTGAATGACATTGCCTATATCGATTACGCTCATGATCCCATAAAAGCCCGCTCATATCTCGATGTCTTCAATACCATCGGTCAGAATATCCTCGTCGCTGTCGCCTTCAGCATCTCTAAGACGATGACTGCCTATGGCTCAAGACTCGGCGCACTGATCATGATCCATCAAGACGAAGAGATCCTATCCGAAGTCCACAACGCTCTTGCCCGTTCATGCCGCAATATCTGGTCCAATGTCAATAACGGGGCGATGATCGCCTTCAGCGAGGTGATCGAAAACGATAAAGCCTTTCTGAAAGAAAAAGCCGGTTATATCAATCTTTTAAAAGAACGTGCCGATATCTTTTTAAAGGAGGCTGATGAAGCTGGTCTTGATCATTATCGTTATGACGAGGGCTTTTTCATCACCTTAAAATGCAAAGACAACACTGACCGTGACGATCTGCATGCGAAACTTATGGATGGCCATATCTATACCGTCAAAGTCAATAAGGGCATCCGGATCGCGATCTGCAGCATTCCGAAAGCTCAGCTTTATGGATTGGCCGGACGCATCAAAGCGATCAGCGATAGAAGATAAAGTTATAGTCATCGGTGACGATATCATTTGCCTCACCCAGATAATCGATCACAAGACCATCTTCCATCACCTTTTCAACAGGCATGGCAATAAAGACACCGACAGATACAAAGACGATGATGATTACAAGTATAAGCTCGACCATCACCCAGATGGCAAGCTTATATTTTTTATCGGCTTTTCTCAATTGACCGGCGACAAAAGAAATGATCGCCATGATAAGGCCGACGACGCCCATTAAGAAAAAGACAAGCTCAAAGCGCGGCCGCAATGACATCCCCAAAAGATAGCCGATGAGCGTCGATATAAACCAGGCTATAACGGCTGATATAGTCGTCAGAATACCGATCTTCAATGAAGGTCTCATACTCTTTTATTATACTCTAAGCGGAT
>CASEHR010000158.1 GCA_949287785.1 uncultured Bacillota bacterium
GCCGGTCATTTCAAATATCAGAATAATACCGGTTATCGGCGCTCTGACGATCGCGGTAAAGAAAGCCGCCATCGCCAAGACGACAAAGTGATAAAACCAGCCATTGGGCAAAAGGCCGATGTTGGTCATAAAGGCGGCGAATATACCACCGATCATAGCTCCGTTGACTAGAAGTGGGAAAAAGATCCCGCCGGGTGCACCGCTGCCAAAAGAAATAAAGGAAAAGAGTAACTTCAAAATAAGCAGAATGACCATAGTGCTGATCATGGTATCCGGCGTAATAAACTGTAAAAGATTATGACCGCCACCAAGGATGGACGGGACAAAATAAAGAGCGATGATACTTATGGCGATTGGCACATAGATCCTCAAGTTGTGCGGAATCTTGTTATATACTTTCTGAGAAAAAAGAATCGATCTGTTATAGAAAGTACCGATAAGACCGGTTATAACGCCTAAGACGATGATCATCGGATACAAGTCTAAAGGAATTGTTCCGTTTATCATAAAAGAAAAAGTCGGTGTAAAACCAAAAATATATGAAGCGATAAAATCACCGCTTATAGCGCTGGCCATGACAGCAATGAGAACTTTGCCGTTGAAATTATGGTGCAGCTCTTCCAAAGAAAAGAGAATACCTGACAAAGGAGCGCTGAAAGCACTCGCCAGACCGGCGGCAGCACCGGATGAAAGGAGAAGATCTTTATCAAGCAGTTTCAGTCGCTTTCCAAAGACGATCGCCGTCATAGCGCCTAGTTGGATACTGGGACCTTCCCGTCCTAAAGACAGTCCGCACATGGCACAGGCGATACCGCCTGTAAATTTACTTAATAGTACCCGAAGATGATTCGGCATAATAAAACCATTTATTTCCGCCTCTACCTGCGGAATGCCGCTGCCGCAGATCAAGCGTTCCTTATTTATAAGATAATTGATCACAAGACCAATTATTGCGGCGAAAACAGCATAACAAATTATGTATTTGATGTCTTTGTGGACCAATATGCTGATATAGGTGATAAATGATTCGATCATCGTCAGGAGATAGCGATATAATACACATACCAGACCGCTTAAAAGACCGATGATCGCACCCCCGGCCAACAATCTCAATTCACTTTTGGAAATGTTATTCTTCACTTGCATATTGTAAGTCGAAACAGGTAGTCATTCAAGGTTATTTGGGTCTAAATATTCTTTGCCACTTGTCAAAGATGGCTTTAATTGGTAATATGATTAGGCTGTTCGTTTGTCCGAGAGGCTGAAGGAGCCAGCTTGGAAAGCTGGTGTACGGCATTGTCG
Source organism: uncultured Bacillota bacterium (assembly GCA_949287785.1). Lineage (GTDB taxonomy): Bacteria > Bacillota_I > Bacilli_A > Erysipelotrichales > Erysipelotrichaceae > JAHHTG01. The sequence continues at coordinate 1,303 of CASEHR010000158.1, forward strand.
TACCGAGGGTTCGAATCCCTCAGCGAACGCCATTTTGAAATTAAGCTCTCATAGTTGGAGCTTTTTTATTGATTTTATACATTTTTTAAATGTTCATTATTCTGTCGATTTATCGATACAAATAAATTATATTTGGTATAATAAAATGAAAAGGAGAAGAGGAAATGGTAACGATTCTAAATCATCCGCTGATCACTCATAAATTGACGATCATGCGTAATAAAGAGACGAAAACGAAGGATTTTAAGCAAAATCTCGACGAGATTGCTGGTCTTATGGCTTACGAGGTATGCCGTGACTTACCTTTAAAGCCGATAACCGTTGAGACACCGGTAGCTGCATGTCATACATATGAATTGCAAAATGACATCGTACTTATCCCGATTCTTAGAGCAGGACTTGGCTTAGTCAACGGGATCAATGACCTTATCCCTACCGCTAAGGTCGGTTTTATCGGTCTTTATCGTGATGAAGAAACTCTTGAGCCGCATGAGTACTTTGCTAAATTTCCTAACAATTTAGCAGAAGCGGTAAATCTGGTTCTCGATCCGATGCTGGCGACGGGCGGCAGTGCGTGTGCTGCTATCGACATGATCAAAAAAAGAGGAGCTAAGAACATTAAACTCGTATGTCTTGTCGGAGCACCGGAAGGGGTGGCTGCTGTTGAAAAAGCACACCCTGATGTCGATATCTATTTAGCCGCCTTAGATGAAAAACTCAATGATAAGGGCTACATTGTACCCGGCCTCGGTGATGCCGGTGACCGGATCTTCGGTACAAAATAGTAGATAAAAAGAGCTATATCAAATTAAGTCTGGATTATAATCAAAATCATATAAATCCGTTAAATTTAATGTGGGTCTGCATACCGGGCAAGATATAATCTATCAAGCCTGGTTTTTCTATACCCAAATCTTAGGGCATCAAAGAAGGTGTCATAGCTTTGGTATCTATAGAGATCATACATGATATTACTGGCTTTTAAAAGAACAATGTCTAAGCATCGGCAGCGAAATATCATATCGCTATGGTGTATGGGATCATGATCTTTTTTATCGCTTCATCCAACAACTTTATGACCTAAAAAAGATCGATGATATAAAGAGCTTTAGGTAAATATCGCTTACATATCGTCTTACAGGCATCATACATATCGGATACGAATATCTTAACATTGCCACGCTCCTTTTCACTTATCGCATCGAAGTATTCGAAAAGATAGGTCAATTGCCTGTTTTTGATCATATCGACGATATCACGTCCCTCATGGTCATATAATACGCAACAGTTTTTCTGCCTGTTCATGGCGCTGAAGGCTTCAATACCATTTATCTCATATTGTCTTTCCCAATATCTTACCGTATCATCACTTTTTCTAATACCAATAGATCTCACTATTTCCTTAGCTGACATCTTACCCGATAGATGTTCTTTGCAAGCTTTAAGTTTGACTTCGTTTGAATATTTAACTTTTCTAGACATAAATAAATCCCCCTATAGGAGAGCACAAGATTTAATTATTTCCTGTGTCTACTATAAGGGGATAACATCAAAACATCTTGATTCTTTATTTTATTAAGCCAGTTTATCTAAAGCGATATCTATACGACGAAGTGTTTCTTCTTTACCTAAGATGCATGATAATTCGATCGCACCGCCCGGCGTAAATGCTTTACCACTTAAAGCTACACGAACCGGATACATGAGAACACCGTTTTTGACTCCCAATTTTTGAGCGAGATCGATAAGTCCATTGTGAATTGTGTCATGATCCCAGACCGACAATTCGCTTAAGAATTTTCTCGCCTCAACAAGTGAGTTTCTGGCGATTGCCGGATCAGTCTTCATTTTCTTATTTGTGTAAAGCGCGATATCGTAATCAGGCAATTCATCGAAGAAATCAAGCATTTCGGGGATCTCTGTCAAAATGTTGACTCTTTCTTTTAAGATATGAGCAATCGCAGTATGGTCATAGGGCCCTTTGACGGCTTCTTTGATATAAGGATCGACCAGATCTTTGTACTTTGTAAATTCCATCTCCCTCAGATAAACGCCATTCATCCACTTCAGTTTCTCAATATCAAATATTGCGCCTGAAGTACCGATTCTCTTTACATTGAATGCCTGGCACAGCTCATCAAGTGAATAGATCTCTCTTTCCTCTTCTGGTGCCCAGCCGAGCAGAGCGATGTAATTCAGTATTGCCTCAGGAAGATATCCTTTGGCGACAAGATCCTGGAAAGAAGCATCGCCGTTTCGTTTTGACAATTTTTGATGTTCATCTTTCATGACCGGTGGGCAATGGATATATCGTGGTTTTTCCCAACCAAGAGCTTCGTATAGAAGGTTGTATTTAGGTGTGCTTGATAGGTACTCATTGCCTCGGACGACATCGGTGATCTTCATGAGATGATCATCGATGACATTTGCGAAATTGTAGGTCGGGAAACCGTCGGACTTTAACAGAATCATCTCATCCAAAGTTGCATTGTCTACGGTTATCGTGCCATATACTTCATCATCGAATGAAGTTGTGCCATTAGGATCGATGTTCTGTCTTATGACATAAGGTTCACCGTTTTTTATTCTTTTTTCAATCTCTTCCTTAGACAGTTTCTTGCATGGATCGCGATAAATAAATGATTCGCCTTTTGCTTCAGCTACTTCCTTTTGTGTCTGAATGTCATCTTCAGTGCAGAAACATATGTGGGCTTTACCCATTTCGACAAGTTTCATCGCATATTCTTTATACAATCCCTGTTTTACACGATCTGATTGAACATAAGGCCCGTAGTCGCCACCGACATCCGGTCCTTCGTCGTGTTTTAAGCCGCAAGCTTTTAAAGTGCTAAAGATGATATCGGTAGCACCTTCGATCAGTCGGCCTTGGTCAGTATCCTCGATCCGCAAGATAAATTTACCGTCTTTCTCTTTCTTTGCCACAAGATAAGCATACAGAGCAGTACGCAAATTACCAATGTGCATATAGCCCGTTGGACTTGGGGCAAATCTAGTTCTAATATTTGCCATTTTTACACCCCTTTAATAAACGTAGATATTCTAATATTAAATTGTTTGAAAGTCTATTGTTTTAGTAATTTTATAGTGTTAGAATAGCAGTCATGGTGGGGTGTTTACAGAGGTTTCGTACTTATATTTTTTCCAGATTTAAAGCACCGACGATTCTTGTAGCAAGTTTCGCTTTTTTAATTTTAGTTGGTGCCGTCATTCTCTGCTTTCCGTTCAGTAATGCCAGGGAGCCAATGGATTTTGTAGACAATCTTTTCACAGCTACAACTTCAACATGTGTAACCGGTCTGACGGTGACATCGATCGGTGATCAGTATAGTACATTCGGGCATATAGTTATCTTGCTGCTTATTCAATTCGGCGGTCTTGGTCTTATGACCTTTATATCTATCATCTTGGTGTATTTACACAATAACCTCGAGTTCAAAGAGCGTACTTTATTAAAGGATGCTTTGAATAAACTCGATTACGATGACATAAAGTCATATATAAAGGATATCTTAAAATTTACAATTGCGATTGAGGGGACCGGTGCGTTGATTCTGGCGACCCAGTTTGTGCCGGAGCTCGGTATAGTAAACGGTCTTTGGAATTCTGTTTTTCTGTCGATCAGCGCTTTCTGCAATGCGGGTATCGATATCTTTAGCGGAACGTCGAGTCTGATTCCTTATAATGGGAATGTGATTATCATATTGACCATAGCTGCTTTGATCATTTCCGGTGGACTTGGTTTTGCGGTGTGGATCGATTGGAAGAAGAAACTCGGCAATATGATCGCTCTGAAACGGAAATTGACTCTATATAAATATCGTTTCCGCTATAATACACGGCTTGTTTTGCGGATCACTGCTTTATTATTGATTGTGGGTACAGTGTTTATCTTCATCAGCGAATATAACGGCGCATTAAAAGATATGACTTTTATCGAGAAAGTATATAATGCTTTCTTTAATACCGTTACGCTCAGAACAGCCGGATTTTCGAGTTTTGATTATACGGTGATCAACCGAGCGACTAAGATGATCATGATTATAAGCATGTTTATCGGAGGCAGTCCCGGTGGTACAGCCGGCGGTATCAAGACAACGACCTTTTTCCTATTGGCATATGCTTTATATTGTCAATTGAGCCAAAGACGCTATATGAACTTTATGGG
>CASEHR010000159.1 GCA_949287785.1 uncultured Bacillota bacterium
GGTTTGATATTTGAATCAGATACGACAAATCCCGCTTTATGATTTTTAACACGTCTTACCATCTCCGCCTGATTTTCGATCGATTGTGAGCCGTAGATAAAAGCAATACCGCCTTCTTTGGCAAGTGCGATCGCCAGTTTATCGTCTGATACTGACTGCATGATGGCGCTTGTTAAAGGAATCTTAAGCTCGATGCTGCTTTTTTCATCGATCTTATGTTTGACCAAAGGTGTTGTAAGATCGACTTTGTCAGGTGTACAATTGGTCGTTGTAAGACCTGGTACTAGTAAGTATTCGTTAAATGTGTGTGAGATATCATTGAAGAATATAGCCATGATCCCCTCCTCTTTGCGAGTATCATACACGCAATAATAGATTTTTACAAGCTAATGTTATATAATTCAAAAGATCTACAGGGAGATAAATATGCGATTAAAGAATAGTTATTTCTACACATTGAGAGAAGATGTTAAAGACGAGGATTCCGCCAGCGGGAATCTTCTTTGTAAAGGCGGTTTTATCAAAAAGACATCAGCAGGCATATATATGATGTTGCCGCTGGGTCTGAAGGTTGAAAAAAAGATCGAAGAAATCATCCGTAAACACATGGATGCCACCGGTGCTCAGGAATTACGCATGCCGGCTCTGATCGCAAGCGACTACTATGAGAAATCAGGACGTTTAGAGAATTTCGGCTCTTCGCTTTTCAAATTAAAAGATCGTACCAATAAGCAAATGGTCCTCGGACCGACACATGAAGAGCTTTTTGCACTTGCCAGCAAGATGAAGATCAGATCATATAAGGACATGCCTTTTAACCTTTATCAATTCCAAAGCAAATACCGTGATGAACCAAGAGCTCGATTCGGTCTGATCAGAGTCAAGGAGTTCGTCATGAAGGATGCTTATTCTTTTGATACTGATGAAAAAGGTCTGGATATTTCGTATAAGAAGATGTTTGATGCTTATGTCAGAGCTTTTGATGAGATCGGTGTCAAATATCTGATCGTCAAGGCAGATACCGGTGTAATGGGTGGATTGCTATCCGAAGAATTTCAGGCTATCACTCCGATCGGAGAGGACACGATTGTCTATTGTGACGACTGCCATTACTCTTCTAACCTTGAAGTGGCTGGTTTCAAAAAAGACTCTGTGGAGTGTAATGATGATAAATTGGCATCCGAGATGATCGAGACACCAAATGCCGGAACAATTGAGGAAGTTTGTGCTTTTTTGGATAAAGATCCGGATAAATTTGTCAAGACGATGATCTATAAGCTCGATGATAAATTTTATGCAGTACTGGTTCGGGGCGATCGGGAAATATCTGAAACAAAACTCGCCAAGACGGTCGGCGCTTTTGAAGTCGAACTCGCTGATATGAGTGATGTCGAACGTATTACCAATGCCAAAGTCGGTTTTGCTGGTCCGGTTGGTCTTGATATTCCGATCATTATGGATGAAGAAATCACCAAGATGCGTAATTTCATCACCGGTGCAAATAAGACGGACAATCACCTGATCAATGTTAATACAAGTGATTTTACTGCTTATAAGGTAGCCGATATCACTAAGGTAAAGGAAGGAGATCTGTGCCCGGTATGCGGCAAGAAGCTTAAGTTTACCAAAGGAATTGAGATCGGTAATACTTTCAAATTAGGCACAAAGTATTCCAAGGCTCTTGATCTTACCTATTTAAATCGCGAGAATACTACCGAATATGTCTGGATGGGGTCTTATGGCATCGGACTTGGCCGAGTCATGGCGGCTGTTGTCGAGCAGAATCACGATGATAAGGGCATCATCTGGCCTAAGAATATTGCACCATATCCGGTCAGCATCGTATTGATCAACGGTAAAGATGAAGCTCAGGTAACTCTTGCCGACAGGTTATATGATGAACTTATGGCAAAAGGTATCGATGTTTTGTATGATGACCGCGACGAAAGAGCCGGTGTCAAATTCAATGATTCGGAGCTGATCGGTATCCCTTATCGTTTGACGATCGGTAAAAAGGCAAGCGAAGGAATCGTTGAAATCAAAAAACGGGATGATGATACGCTTATCACCATGTCTTATGATGACACGATCGAATATATCTTGAATGAATTGAAATAATGGTAATTTCCAATATGAAAGCGACGTCTAATCGTCGCTTTTTAATTTAAATACCAGAACGGAAAAGTATGTGTATCATCATTTTATGATGTCTTCTTATCCCTGATCTGTTCAAAGATCGGCAATTCTTCGTCATACTCCAAAGCGATGCAGAATTTTTGCGCATGAAATTCTTTTGGAATGTCGATCGAGATCTCACCATAACCTTCACAGCTCAAAGTTTGTAAGAATGCTAACTCTTTCTTGTTTTCAACGATGTATGCCCTTTTGACTTTGTTGGCGATGTTCTGGATGTCCAGGCTGCGTTTATTACGCAACACATGCAAATACAAGTGGTTTCTTTTGGCGGTCATCTCTCCCCACTCGATATCATATGGATAATATGGTAAGCCGAACGTATCAAAGATCGCCTCTTTGTTTCTATTGACGTACTCAGCTACCTTGTCGAGGATAGTAATCGCTTCATCCGGAATACTGCCGAGATGATCAGGACCGATGTTCAGCAGATAATTGCCGCCTCGGTTGACTATTTTCAAAAGAAGACCGATGATCGCATCAGCGCTTTTAAAATTCTTGTCGTATTTACTATAGCCCCATGTATCGTTGAGTGTGCACGGTACTTCAAAATCGCCATCGAAGGTCAGACGTGGAATATAATTATCCGTTGTCGTCATATAGTCACCGAGATCATGACCTATACGGCCGCTGATTATACATTCCGGCTGGATGCTTTTTACATATCTGTATAAGTTCTGACATTCATCGAATGACATTGATATCGGCGTATCAAGCCATAACAGATCAACTTTACCATAGTTTGTCAAAAGCTCTCGGATCTGTGGCAAACACTTCCGCAGATAATATTCATGGAAATCATCGGTCTGTTTACCGCTCCATAGACCGTTTTTATCATGCCAGTCCTGAGCTTGTGAATAGTAGATACCAAAGCGCAAACCGTATTTCTTACATGCCTTGGAAACATCCATGATGATATCTTTACCATAAGGGGTCTTCATAACATTGAAATCATCGAAGCGGGTATCAAAGAGTGAAAACCCCTCATGATGTTTAGATGTGAATACAACATATTTCATACCCCAGTCTTTAGCTCTTTTGACAAGCGTATCAATATCCAGCTGTACAGGATCGAAAAGATTCAAAAGGCTGGCATATTCATCACGGTCGATATTTAAGCTGTGCTGGATCCATTCAGCCAATCCACTAGTGACGGTCCCTTTGTAGGCACCTTCCAGTATGCTGTAGAGGCCGAAATGGACAAAGAGGCCGTATTTAGCCTCTTTAAACCACTGTTGATTTGTATTGTAGCTCATCGTGTACGGAAGAAGCTTGGAATATCGCTGTCATCTTCTTCTTCAATAATTACCGTATCATCATTGTAATTCTCATTTTTAGTGAAAGTTACCTCAGTCGGCTGATTCAAGATCGGCTGACTCTTACGGGTTTTTGGCAAATCGAAACCGGTGGCAATTACTGTGACAATGATCGACTGTCCGATAGCTTCGTTAAGAGCGACACCATAGATGATATTGAGATCTGAGCCAGCTGCTTCTCTTATATAGTTCACGGCTTCCGAACCCTCACGCAGATTGACATTTGGTCCGCATGTGATATTTACGATAGCGTTTTTGGCACCGGAGATCTGTGCTTCCAAAAGCGGAGAGTGGATTGCTTTTTGAGCTGCTTCTTTTGCCTTGTTTTCACCTTCGGCCATACCGATACCGATAAGAGCACTGCCCTGACCTTCCATGACCGTTCTGACATCCGCAAAATCAAGATTGATAAATGCCGGTACAGCGATCAGATCAGTAATTGTTTGAACACCTTGTCTTAAGATGTTGTCAGCTTCCCTGAATGAATCTTGGAATGATAATGAGCCGGTAACCTGTAATAGTTGATTGTTCGAAACAATAATCATCGAATCAATATATTGTTTAAGAGCTTCAAGGCCGCTGGCAGCTTGTTCGACTCTTTTTCTTCCTTCAAAATCAAAAGGTTTGGTAACGACTCCGACAGTAAGCGCACCCGCATCCTTAGCCACCTTAGCGAATATCGGCGCAGCACCGGTACCGGTTCCGCCGCCCATTCCGGCAGCGATAAACACCATATCGGCAGAATCAATAGCTGCTTTGATCTCATCCTGTGATTCTTCAGCTGCCTTTTTACCGATCTCCGGATTGCTACCGGCGCCAAGACCCTTTGTAGTCTCTTTACCGAGGATGATCTTATTTTCGCACTTCGAAAGATTGAGACTTTGAACATCGGTATTGCATACCCAGAATTCTACACCGCGAACGCCTTCTTCAACCATCCGGTTAACCGCGTTGCAGCCGGCGCCGCCAATACCGAATACTTTTATTTTTGCAATCTGATCATATCTCAATTCACTCATGGTTATCTCCTCCCTTGTCTTTTAATTGGAATAGGTTTTTGATCTTAGTCGTCAGTGATTCTCCTTCACTATCGACTCTTTTTTCAATCGATTCACTCAATTCATAGAGATCGATACTACTGATTTTCCGTTCCTTGAATTCATTGGCATCTCGGTAGCCATATATCGAACCTAATAATGCAGAATACTTAGTATCACGGGCTCCGATCGTCTCAGGTGAATATGTCTTGACGCTGACACCGCTTGTCCTTTGGATCTCGCTCACAAGAGAATCCATTTTTGCCCCTTCGCCAACCATCACAATCTGAACTAAACCGTTAGCTAAGATCGGTTCGCAGGCACTACGAATATTGACTGCTAATTTTGTGATCTCGTCTTTTACAACGCTCGACAGATCAGATTCTGAGATCGTATTCGATTTGCCATCAGCGTCGTTCCATGCGAATATGACATCATCAGAATATTCATCCTTATGCATCTTGGCGTTGTATTTGACAAGACGATCGATATGGCTGAATTGTAACCCAAAACGCTTACTGACGACATCATATATATTCATAAGACCTTCATATAAGATCTCGACATTAAAAAGCTTGCCTTTGGATAAAAGAGCCATTGAAGTAGTCTGATAATCGGATTTGATCAAAATCAAGTTCTGATTGACTGTTTGTTCAAATAAAACTGCTTCTTTACAGATCGCATACATATCCAAGCTGATATCGAGAACTTCAATACCACATTCTTCGATCAGCGAAACATAATCAAAGACAATCGTCTTATCGGCACACAGAAGATCAATATCGACGATCAGTTCATTGGTAACTTCGTTTTCCGGTAAACGACGAGAAGATATGCCGTTGCAAGTATATTTGACGCATACGGCATTAACTATCGTTATATTGTTATCGATATTGGTACGCATCGCTTTTTTTAGCGATCTGTTGACGTCATCTTTAGTAACTATACCACCGGTACAACGAACATTAACCTTCAGCGGATAACGCTTAAAACCCACCGGCGGGACGATAATGATCAGTCTTTCTACAGCGGCGTGTAAATGTTCATGAGCTCTATCGATGACTGTTTTCACAGCTTCCTTTACTTCATCTCTTGCTTCTTTGCTATTGATCATGAATTCACTGATACCATGACAAGGCTCAGTTTCAATAGCGATAATATTAAAACGAGTTTTGAAAAATTCTCCAATGATCAATCTAACTTCAACATCAGAAAATTCGATCGCACCCAAAATTTCCTTCATCGCTCAACTCCTTACCGTCATATTTTATCACAACTATGCAATCCTTAAAACAAGGATTTACATAAAGTCAGCATCTGCAAAGCTATTTTTGCATACATCATTTATAATATAAATATGAAAACTTATATGTTAAAGCACGATGGGATAGAGATACCATGTATCTATCACAGTGGAAACAAAAACATGATCGTGATCATGTGCCATGGTTTTGGTTCGGATAAAGATGAAGTCGGTGGCATGTTTACAAGAATTGCGGAAGCATTGGCTGAGGAAGATATAGCCAGTTTACGTTATGATCAACGGGGACACGGTGAAAGCACTTGTCCGATTGCGTCAAGGACTTATACAAAACAGATCAAAGATCTTAAATTCATCTGTCATAAAGCACGGGAAAATGGCTATAAGGATATAATACTGCTGGGATTCAGTTTAGGGGCTAAGGTGATCGGCGATCTTCTTACTGAAGAACAGGATTTTAAAATGGTGATCATGTGGTCCGGAGCTGCGGAAAATGGTATCGGCTCTCTAAGAGGAAAGCACGATTATAAAATAGAAGATGAAAAGATCATCTATTACTTTGATTTTCGTCAGCCGCTGATCTTATCAAGAAGATGGCTTGATGAGTTATCTGAAAGTCGTGCTCTGGATGGATATAATTCCTACAATGGCGATATATTGGCTATAGTAGGATCACAAGACAAAATTGTCTCTCCGGATGTACCAAGTCATATCAAGAATAAAGTGCGGGTAATATGTTGCGATAGCGATCATATATTCGATGCTTTAAAGCGTGATGATATCGTAACTTATGTGATTGATGTTACAGTCAAAGAGATAATAGAACATAAAAATAGCAAATTTTGATAAATACTTGAAATATAAATATACTTTGTGCTATTCTATTTAGGCATTGTGATGAGAAAGGAGGTATCACGGTTATGTCAAGAGTATGCGAGATTACAGGAAAAGGACCAATGTCAGGAAATAACCGTTCCCATTCCCTACGTGCTACACGCCGTAAATGGAACGTTAACCTCCAAAACGTAACTATCATGGTTGATGGTAAACCACAAAAGGTCCGTGTTTCAGCAAGAGCTTTAAAGACACTGAAAGCGAAAGCTAAACTAGCCTAATACAAAAAAGAAACTGACGATGAAGTCAGTTTTTATTTTATTCTCAGACTTTCGATGTTAGCTTTAATATCCCCTTTTAAGATATACGAACCACTGACGAGAACATCTGTGCCGCATTCAACTAACGATGCTGCATTTTTTTCATTTATCCCACCGTCGACCTCGATAAGGTAATTGAGATCGTATTCATGGCGGAATTGATCATAATAAACGATCTTATCATAAGCACTGGCCAGAAAGCTCTGACCGCCAAACCCGGGTTCAACGCTCATCACTAAGACGAGATCGAGTTTTTCCAGATAAGGTACCAGGGAAGTCGGATCGGTATTCGGTTTGATCGACATACCGGTTTTTATGCCCTTTTCTTTGAGATGATCGATGATCTTATTAGCCGTTTCATTATCGACGGCTTCCTGATGAAAAGTTATCAGATCAGCACCAGCTTCAATAAAACGATCAAGATATTTGAATGGTTCGGATATCATCAGATGGACATCGATAAAAAGCGGGGTTATCTTTTTAATATCTGCCAGGATATCCGGGCCGAAAGAAATATTAGGTACAAAATGACCGTCCATAACATCGTAATGCAGCCAGTCAGCATATTTATTGATATCTGCTAACTGATTTTCGATATTAGCAAAGTCAAATGCGAGCAATGAAGGTGCAATTTTCATAAAATCCTCCTTATTTTAATGTACGATGACGATCCCCGTTTATATTGCCACTGATGAGAAATTGCATCAAGTCCCTGTAAGTCGCATAAAATGATTCAGGTATACAGCCATCGTT
>CASEHR010000160.1 GCA_949287785.1 uncultured Bacillota bacterium
CGGCAGCCATGAAGAGCTTGTAAAAGACAATGCTATCTATAAAGAGATGTATGAGACCCAGACCAAGGGTGGCGGTGACTTTGATGAAGGAGGTGAGTGATCATGACTAACCGGATGCCAAAAGGACAAACGACTTTGAGCGGCGATATAAAAGCCCAGCTGAAGACGATTAAAAGAGTGCTGGCGTATATGCTTAAAAATTACAAGTTCGCCTTTACGCTTGTCGTTATCTGTATTATCGGTTCATCATTGGCTACTTTGCAGGGGACCCTGTTTACAAGGTCACTAATCGATGACTATATCGATCCGATGCTGAAAACAGGATCACTTGATTTTGCCCCGTTAGCCATGGCCTTAGTCAGAATAGCAGTCATGTATCTTATCGGAATCATCTGTGCATACAGCTATAGCAGGATCATGGTCAATGTCTGCCAAGGGACGATGAAACGCCTGAGAGAGGAGTTATTTACCCATATGGAGTCATTGCCGATCAAGTATTTCGATACGCATGCCCACGGCGATATCATGAGTATCTACACTAACGATGTCGATACATTGCGTCAGCTGATGTCACAATCGATACCGCAGCTTATCAGTTCAGTCTTCACGATCGTATCGACTTATGTCAGCATGTTCATCCTGGATATTCCTTTGACTCTGATCACTTTGTGTATGTTGGGGATGATGCTCTACATCATGACGAAATTAAGCAGTAAATCAGGCAAATACTTCGCTCAGCAGCAGACATCAATGGGTAAGGTCAACGGTTATATCGAAGAGATGATGGAAGGGCAAAAAGTCGTCAAGGTCTTCTGTCATGAAGAAAAGGCGATCGAAGATTTCAAGCGCCTCAATGAGGATCTGAGAGAGTCCAGTGAAGAAGCGAACAAGATCATGAATATCATGGGCCCGATCAACAATAACCTCGGCAATATCAACTATGTCCTGTGTGCGATCGCCGGCGGTATTCTGGCTTTAGGTGGCTATAGCGGCTTGACTTTGGGGACATTGGTATCATTTCTGTCTTTGAATAAAAATGCCACGATGCCGGTCGGACAGATATCACAACAGATGAACTTCGTCGTCATGGCTTGTGCCGGGGCTGATCGAATCTTCAGTCTGCTCGATGAGAAGAGCGAAGTCGACAATGGCTATGTCACATTGGTAAATGCTCGGGAAGATAAAGACGGTAATATCAGTGAGACTGATGAAAGAACAGGTGTTTGGGCTTGGAAGCATCCGCATCATGACGGAACGCTGACTTATAAGAAGCTTGAAGGTGATATCGTCTTTGATGATGTCGATTTCGGATACAACGATGATAAGATGGTCCTTCACAACATCAAAATGTATGCAACACCGGGCCAGAAGATCGCTTTTGTCGGATCGACCGGGGCCGGTAAGACCACGATCACCAATCTCATCAACCGCTTTTATGACATCCAGGATGGTAAGATCCGTTATGATGGCATCAACATCAATAAGATCAAAAAGGATGACTTGCGAAGATCATTGGGAATGGTCTTGCAGGATACGCACTTATTTACCGGTACAGTCATGGACAATATCCGCTATGGTCGTTTAGATGCCAGCGACGATGAATGTATCGCAGCAGCTAAACTGGCAAATGCTCATGGTTTCATCAAACGTTTACCGGAAGGCTATAATACGGTCATCACTGCCGATGGCGCTAGTCTGTCACAAGGTCAAAGGCAGCTACTAGCTATCGCCAGAGCGGCTGTAGCCGATCCGCCGGTCCTCATTCTGGATGAAGCGACCAGCAGTATCGATACCCGGACCGAGACACTGGTTCAGGAAGGCATGGATTGTCTGATGATCGGCCGCACATCATTTGTGATCGCTCACCGGCTGAGTACGGTCAAAAATGCTGACTGTATCATGGTCTTGGAGAACGGACGGATCATCGAACGCGGTACCCACGATGACTTGATCGCTCAGAAAGGTCGATATTATCAGTTGTACCCCGGTAATAAGCTCGGTGAATAAAGCTCCGCAAGGAGCTTTTAATACAGTCTTAACAGTAAATATGCCAGTATTATGTTAAAATATAAACATAGGGAGGTATATTTTATGAAGAGGATTATTGCGGTATTGATCGTGCTTTTCATTCTGGCGGGATGCGGTGCTCCGGATACTGCCCCGACAACAGTCACAAAAGCATGTTCGATCGAACAAGCGGGAATGAAGCTTTCGATCTCTGCAACTGCACAAAGCGAGGAAGCTGACGTCGACAAGGTCGATTTCAGCATGGAGATCCCATATGATGCAATGGGCATTGATGGCAGTGAATTAACCGATGAGCTCAAAGAAGCTCTTGGCGGGCAGATGGAATCATCACTGTTGAGTGCTGCCGGTATGGAGGAATACGAAGAATATGTTGAGATCACCAAGAGTGAATTCAACGACGATGGGGCAGTATTGGCAATGTCGATGGATGTCAAGAAACTGGCTGAAGTCAATGCGACCGAAGGTGAAGATATCAGTCTGAACAGCTTCGTCGAAGCGATGACAGCTAGTGGTATGACTTGCGAATGATCGATCGATAAAAAGGTTAGTATCAATGTTTAAGCGCTGAATATACAGCGCTTTTAATATGGAATGATATCAAAGATGGGTCATTTTGATCGCTTACCAACCGGTATCTAGATCGGGATGTCAGGATATAGAGAATTGAAGGAAGTGCTATCTTTTTAAAATGGCTGAAGGCTATGATATAATCATCACATGTTAGAGACGATGCTGTTTGTTGCGACAATACTTTTGGTCTGTTCGCTTTTGAAGAAGGTATCAGGGAAGATCGGTATCCCGTCTTTGCTGTTGTTTATCGTTTTGGGGATGCTTGTCGGCAGTGACGGTATTTTTAAGATACCCTTTGATGATTATTACTTTGCCCAGACGATCAGTACGATCGCATTGGTGCTCATCATGTTTACAGGCGGTTTTGAGACCAATTTCAAAGCAGCTCGCAAAGTGGCTTTTAAAGCCATCGTCCTCAGCAGTCTTGGGACGATCATGACGGCTGTCGCTGTCGGTCTCTTCTGTCATTTTGTCTTAAAGATGGGTATTCTTGAAGGGATGTTGTGTGGCAGTGTTCTTGCTTCAACGGATGCTGCCAGTGTCTTTTCTATCCTGCGTTCGAAAAAACTCGCTTTGAAAGAGGATACGGCACCGCTTCTGGAGATGGAAAGCGGAAGTAATGACCCGTTTGCTTATATGCTGACGATCGTCATTCTGGCGGCGATGGGCGAAGGTATCAGTGCATATGGGGTGATCATTTTGCTTTTTAAACAGCTTGTGATCGGTCTTGTCTTTGGGTTCGGTGTTGGTCTTTTAGTGCGCTATATCATGCAAAATGTCCGCTTCGATACATCGGGCATTGAAACGATCTTCATAACGGCAGCGGTATATGCTTCCTATGCGCTATGTTCTCTTTGGGACGGGAACGGTTTTCTGGCTGTCTATATCATCGGTATCATACTGGGCAATGCCCGTCTTAAA
>CASEHR010000161.1 GCA_949287785.1 uncultured Bacillota bacterium
CTGCATCGATATAGCTTTGGTAATATGGTATCTCGTCATTCCAGACATTGCTTTCACCGACCAACTGATCTTCCAGTTTGACAGCTTTGGCAAGATCGCATTCTTCTTGTGTGATGTATCCGTGATAGACCATCATGTTCAATACTTCATTGCGTCGTTCAGTGCCGTTTTCAAGATACATGATGTCTGCGCTGACATAGATATTGCTGTCATCGTTTTTGATCAGTTCGTTATAGGGATTGCAAGAGTTGGGTGAGTTGATGATACCGGCCAGGAAAGCCGATTCTGAAAGGTCCAATTCACTGACATCTTTGCCGAAGTAATATTGGGCAGCTTTCTGGATGCCGCGGATATTATTGCCAAAGTTGATACGGTTCAGGTAACTGGCAAAGATATCACGTTTATCGAGTTTGGCATCCGCTTCGATAGCTAATACGATCTCCTGTGCTTTCCTCTGTACCGATCTTTGTGCGATCGTCGATTCTTCACCGGCATCGACCTGGAAATAAGTGTTCTTTATCAATTGCATCGTGAATGTACTTCCGCCCTGATCAAAAGATCCTGACCGAAGGTTTTCAAGAGCCGCTTTGGTAAAACGCGGGATATCAAAGCCAAAATGTTCAAAGAAGCGGGAGTCTTCGATCGATAGGAAAGCATCGACTAAGACATTCGGCATTTCTTCGTAGCCGACATTTTCGCGCTTGTATTCGCCGAGTTCGGCGACGACCTGATCATTAGCGTCGTAGATGACACTCGATTCCTCGGCTACAAGATCGCTAAGTACAAGTTGCGGCATACCGTCTAACAGTTTAAAACCGATAATTGAACAAATGATGACACCTATAATGCCGATACCGACGATCGACGAGGTGATGATCGAAGCGATGAAAACACCCTTTGAAGCTTTAGGACGCTCATTGATCACAGTTTCATCCTTTAATCTTCCTTCCCGGATCTTGTCATAACGTGCTTTTTTGGCCCGTTTGTCTTTGAATTCTTCCCATCTGAGCTTGATTTGATCGATAAGGGAAGGAGAATCAGTCTGCTTCACTTCAACTACTTTTTTAGGTACTTTTGGAGCGGTTGTTGATCGTTGAGCGGTCTTTGATTTAGTGTTTGCCTGAATACGTTTCAATTCCTCAGGTGTTTTGATCACCTTGGTCTTATCACTGACTTCACTTGATTTGCCGCTGGTTTTTTTGACGACCTTGCCGGTTTTACGAGCATCGTTTTTCTGCGTTGTTTTTACGCTCGATGATCCTTCTTTGACTACTTTTCGTTCTGCTTTTTTAACTGCTGTCTTTTGGGTTCCTGTTTTTGCGGTCTTTTGCATCACTGTTTTTGTCGATTGCTTGTTTTCTGTTTTAACGGTCTTCTGTTTAGCCGCATTTCCGGTGACGGGTACGTCGTTTGGCTTTGCTTTTGCGGTCTCCATGACAGTGGTTTTTTTCGCTTGTTTATCGCTTGTCAAAACATCCTTTTTTTCCAAGGATGTCTTATCATTGATCTGTTGATGGATCTTACGGCTTTCGACCCTTCTTTGGGCGGCGTTTTTTCTTTTGATCTCTTCTTCTTTTTTCATAGGTGACATCATATCATAAAGCGATATTCGCTGACTTCTTTAAAATACTGGATAGCTATCGCTTTTAATCCGGTGTGGATAGCGACGGGGTTGTATAGCGAGATGATCTCGACACGGCAATTAGGAAGTGACTTCTTAAGGTCATCTTGCAAGATAATTGCCTCACCATAATTGTCAACGTGGGCGATGATGATCGTATATGCTTCATCACCGATCGCATCCTTCATGTGATCGCAGGCTTTTTTAAGTGCCTTTTTGAAGGTTCTGGTCTTGGTCAATACCGATATCCGGCCATCGGTTTTCTTCGATATCGCCAGGATCGGTTTGATCATGAAAAAGTCGGCGATCGTCGCGCTGGCTTTGGACAGGCGTCCGCTTTTGGTCAGATGCATCATATCATCGGGTATGATGAGCGTATCAGCTTTATTTGCGATCTCTTCTGCTTCATTAAGCACTTTTCGAACATCTCTTCCCTTTGATTCGATTTCATCTTTCAGATATTCGATGAGATATTTCTGCAAGACTGCAGTCACTCCGCAATCGATACAGTGTAACGGTATATCAGCCTGATCGGCGGCGATGTATAAGGCATTCATCGTCCCGCTGAGGCCCGGGCATATCGGTACGGCGACCGCTCTTGTATAGCCATTGGCTTTAAGTGAGTGGAATAATTCGTTTATAAGGCCTAAAGGCGGTAATGATGTCGACATTGCCGATCCGTTTTTCAAGCCTTTGATCACATCGGCACTCGATACCTTCTCGATATCGAAATAGTTCTTACCATCGATCTCTATCTGCAAAGGTAAAGAAAAAATGCCTATTTTGCGCATATCATCGATACCATGGCCACAACCGCTGTCCGTGATAAAAGCGATTTTTTCCATAAGACAACCTCCTTGTGTTTATAAGTCATGATCATCGGTTCGACAGACCCCTTTGATCACAGTGTTACTTCCTTTCATCCGATGACGTATAGAAGTAAAAATATTATATCAGTGTTGTATAATAATGTCATGATTATTAGTCCATACATCCGTACCTCATATACTCTTTTGGAAAGCTTGGTCCGCATCGATGATCTCATCGATCGTGCCCTGGCATTAGGTTATGACTATATCGCCGTTGTCGACCGAAATATGCATGGAGCGATGGCTTTACGAAAGGCTCTGGAGAATACGGATATAAAGGTGATATTCGGTCTTGAGATAAACTACCGGCTGGCGGATGAGATTTTTGATATCGTCCTATATGCCAGAAATGATCGCGGTTATCGTTTCTTATATCGGGCTTCATCGATCATCTGGACTCAAGAGCGGCCATTAAGCAAGGATGATCTGGCGGATTTTTTGAACGATATCGTCATCGTTGTCCCTTCGGATAAGATGACCGATCGTAATCTTGAACTATTTAAAAAAGAATTTGAGCATTTCTATTGTGGTATTACCGATGAACATTACCCGCATCAGAAAAGGCTCAATGACAATCTCAGAAAGCACTTAAAGCGCTATGATATACCGTCGATCGCTTTCTATCGTACTTTTTACATCGCGAAAGAGGATGAAGAAGCCTATCGTATTCTGACGGCGATCAAAGATAAAAAAACGATCGATGATAAGGATCTGATCACTCAAAGCGGTGCTCATCTCTATGATGAAAAGACGATAAACGATCTTTATGATAAGGACGATCTTATTTCTTTGCGGCATCTTTTTGAAGAAATATGGTTTATACCGACTATTCGTAAGACATCTTTGCCATCGTATCGGTGTCCTTCAGGATATAAAAGCCGGGATTATCTGGTCAATCTGGCGCGTTTCGGTTTATCCAAAAGATGCAAGGGTCAGGTACCGGAAGTGTACAAGAAGCGTCTCGACCACGAACTGAACGTCATCCTGAAGATGCATTTTGAAGATTATTTTCTGATCGTCTACGATTTTATCTTATTTGCGAAGAAAAATGGAATTATGGTCGGACCCGGCCGGGGAAGTTCGGCAGGGTCACTTGTTGCATATTGTCTGGGGATAACGGATATCGATCCCATTGCATACGATCTGATCTTTGAACGCTTTCTGAATATCGAAAGGATAACGATGCCGGATATCGATGTTGATTTTCCCGATGATAAAAGACAGATCGTCATCGACTATGTAAGAGATAAGTACGGATTCGATCATGTCGCGCATATTGCGACTTATGGGACCTTGAAGACCAAACAGGTGCTGCGTGATGTTGCCAGGGTCATCGGTTATCAGCGTATTGACAGCCTTTGCAAGCTCATTCCGGATGATAAGATGAGTCTTAAGGAAGCCTTTGGAATCAGAGCTTTTCAAGATCGGATCAAAAGCGATCAGAAAGCGGAATATCTTTATCGGATGAGCTTAAAGCTCGAGGGTTTACCAAGACACTATTCAACGCATGCCGCCGGCATCGTTATCAGTAACGATGATCTGAAAGATGTCGTACCTTTGGTCAAAATTGAAGAAGACATGAATTCCGTCGGTATCGG
The DNA here is from genome assembly GCA_949287785.1 of uncultured Bacillota bacterium. Taxonomy (GTDB): domain Bacteria; phylum Bacillota_I; class Bacilli_A; order Erysipelotrichales; family Erysipelotrichaceae; genus JAHHTG01. The sequence goes on from CASEHR010000161.1 coordinate 4,089, forward strand.
TCAGGGTTTTTTAGAGGAGTTAGGTCTGATCAAGATCGATCTTTTGGGATTGAAAAATCTCAGTGTAATCGCCGAGATCTGTGATGATATTAGAAAGGATGATCCATCTTTCAGCATCATGAATATCCCTTTAGATGATCGTAAGACCTACGATCTCATCGACGATGTGAATGTCTTGGGGATCTTTCAGCTTGAATCAAGCGGTATGCAGAATATCATCCGTAAGATGAGGCCGAAGAGTTTTATTGACATCGCCACGACGATCGCTTTGTTTCGGCCGGGGCCGATGCGCAATATCCCACTCTATCTGCAGAATCGTCAGGATCCTGCATCCATCCATTATCTGCATCCTTCACTGAAGCCGATCTTGGAGAGTACTGGCGGGATCATCATCTATCAGGAACAGATCATGCAGATAGCGCAGGTATTGGCTGGTTTCAGTTATGCCAAGGCTGATATCATGCGTCGGGCCATGAGCAAGAAAAAAGAGGATGAGCTCATATCTTTAAAGAATGATTTTATCGAAGGAGCGATGGCAAGAGGGGTCGAGAAAAAGACAGCTGAAGCCATCTATGATCTGATCCTGCGTTTTGCCAATTACGGATTTAATAAATCACACAGTATTGCCTATGGTCTTATCGCCTATGAGCAAGCGTATCTTAAGGCTAATTACCCGCTTTATTTTTATAAGGCGTTGTTGAATAACGTCATCTCTTCCGCCAATAAGACCTATGAATATCTGTTGGAATGTAAACGGATATCGATCAAGGTAGCAGGTCCTGACATCAGCAGATCATATGACTCCTATGTCATTGAAAATGACCGTCTGCGTATGCCTTTCGGGGTCATCAAGAATGTTGGATCGGTATCGGTAAAGACGATCATAAACGAAAGATCGATCGCTCCCTTCAAAGACTACAGTGAGACAGTCGCTCGCATCAAAAGTATCGGTAAAAGCGCCATTGAGTCTCTGATCGATGCCGGTGCTTTTGATTGTTTCTTACTGTCCCGCAAGACGATGAGAGAGAATCTTCATGAAGTTTCAAAGATCGAAGTGGGGATGTTATTAGGGCCGATGCTCGGTATAAAACTGGAAGAATATCCCGATGATATCAAAGAGGTCATCGCCAGGGAGAAAGATGTCCTCGGTTTTGCGATCAGTTTCGATCAGGTCGAAGAGATCAAAAAACGCAATCGCATCAATGCTGAACCACTATATCGTCTAAAGGAAAAAAGCGGCAGAGTAAAGGGTCTTGGTGAAGTTTTACGCTATCGTGTCATCGTCGATAAAAGAGGCAAGAGAATGTGCTTTATGACGGTTGGCGATGATACCGGAACAGTCGATCTGACGATATTTGCATTTGAGTATGTAAAAATGCAGGATATAATAAGAAACAGTAAAGGCAAGTATGTCTATTTTGAAGGGACGCTCGAACATGATTCGGTACTTGTCGACCGCTTAGAGGTCAAGGAATGATGAAATGGTAAATTTATTGGTAGTAGATGATGAATTGATGATCCGTGAGGTCGTCAAAGAATACGCCGAAGTTGCCGGCTATAAATGCGATGAAGCGAGCGATGGGCTTATTGCTTTGGGGATGATCGAAGAGAAGGACTATGATCTTGTCTTGCTGGATATCATGATGCCTAATATGGATGGTTTTATGACTCTTAAGAAGATCAAAGAGAAAAATGACATTCCGGTGATCATGCTCAGTGCGCGTCAGGAAGAAAACGACAAGCTTTTCTCTTTTGAGGGTGGTGTCGATGATTATGTTACCAAACCTTTCTCGCCAAAGGAACTCATGGCCCGGATCAAAGCAGTTCTGGATCGTTATAAGAAGAATGTCAATGAGATAATAAAGATCGATACCTTGATCATTGATGTCGATGGCCGGAAAGTGACGATCGACGATCAGAAGATTGACATGACACCAAAAGAGATCGATCTTCTGATCTATCTGGCCAGACATCAAAATGTCGCTCTATCACGTGAAAAGCTATTGAGCAGCGTCTGGGATTTTGACTATTATGGCGATGATCGAACAGTCGATACGCATATCAAGATGCTGCGTCACCATTTAGGTGAAAAATACCGTGATCGGATCGTCACGGTAAGAGGGATGGGGTATAAATTTGAAGTTTGATCTAAAGAGCATCCGCTTTAACACATGGCTCTATTTCTTCTTGTTTTCGATGGCGATCTTACTGGCGCTCGGTCTTTTGCAAGTGACGATGATCAAACCGTATTTCCGTGATCAGCGCGTAAGCAGCATTGAATATGTCGCCAGTGAGATAGCTGATGATCTTTTAAACAAGGACAAACTCTTGCAGGCCGATATCGAGGACACCTTCAATATGATCTTGAACAACGACATGTGTGCGGTCATATTCAACGACAATGGCAGAGTCATTTATGAAGAAGATGCTTTGGGAGCTACTTGTACATTTGATCGTTTTACGACGATCGATGGTGAGAGCTTTATACCGCTTGTTGAGCCTATAAAGATCATCGAAAGTGTCGTTGACGATCAGGTGCTAAGCACATCGATCATATCCGATGTATCGGATCAGGAGATGGTCCTTTATGGACGAATGATCGAAGGAGATCTGGCTAACTATTATCTCTTTATCAATTCACCGGTCGAACCGATCGAGTCATATATCGAGTTGTTTACCGGTCAGTACTACATCATTGCCTTTGTGGTCTTTATTGCGGCGATCGGGACATCTTTCTTCTTATCCAAGCGGATCACTTATCCGATCGTCAAGATCAAAAATGAAGCCAGCAAGTTAACCAATGGAGATTATGATGTCGATTTTGACATCGATTCTTACAGCGAGATCAATGATCTGGCCAATACCTTGGCCAAGACTGGCAAAGTCATGGAGACGACTGATGAACTGCGTCAGGATCTGATCGCTAATATTTCGCATGACATCAAGACACCCTTGACGATGATCAAGGCTTACAGCGAAATGATCAGAGATATCAGCGGTGATGACAAGACCAAGCGGGATAAGCATTTGAATGTCATCATTGAAGAGGCTGATTATCTGGATCGGCTGGTTGATGACATGCGTGATGTATCTAAACTGCAAGCCGGTCAGCAGACACTGAACAGGACTAATTTTGATATGAAAGAGACGATCGAAAGGATTATCGAACATTATCGGGGAGGTATTCTCAAGGATATGTCGATCAGCGTCGACACCGATCTTGTATCTTCGGTCGTATGGGCGGATGAGACGGCGATATCAAGGGTCATTTCGAATTTTTTATCCAATGCGATCAAATACTCCTTCGCCGATTCAAAGATCATGGTCAGAATGATCGACAGTGAAGATCGTTTGCGCATCGAGGTCATCGATGATGGAAAGGGTATCAGTGAGAGTGAATTGCCGTATATCTGGACCAGGTATTACAAGATCGACAAAGGCTTTTCGCGCAATATCAATTCGACCGGTCTTGGTCTGGCGATCGCCAAGGCAATCTTAGAGGCGCATGGAGCAAAATACGGTGTAATTTCAAAGGTCAATGTCGGATCGACCTTCTGGTTTGAACTATCTAAGGATTATGATGGATTATCTAAAAGGGACTGATATAAAACTCTTTCAGGAAGATGATGTCTTCCATATCAATATCGACACGGTCTTGCTTGGACAGTGGCTCGACATTCCAAAAGACAAGGATATCCTGGATATCGGGACTAATACGGGAGCTTTGCTTTTGTATGCTGCCCGTTTTTCGCCAAGGTCGCTGACAGGAATCGACATCAACGAAAAGGCTCTGAAGATCGCTGAAAAAAATCTCATTTATAATAATGTCCAAGCAGAACTCATACTGACTGATGTGCGTGACTTCAGGCATGATCTTTTCGATATCATCATCTGCAATCCGCCGTTTTATGAAAGAAGCAGTGATGCGCGCAGTTTCAAAGATGCAGCAAAGTGTGAGGAAAGCATGCCTTTAGACGATCTTTTCAATGCTTATCGCCATCTGATAAAAGATAATGGTTATATCTACATGTGTTATCCGGCTAAACGCCTTTTTACGCTGTATGATATGTGTGAGAAATACAAATACCGGATCTGTAAAATGCAGTTCGTGCACAATAAAGACAAGGAAGCTTTCAGGGTCCTGGTCAAGCTTAAAAGAGGCAAAACCATCAGCACGACGATCGAAAAACCATTATATATATAAGAAAAAAACAGATTGTGTTGAGGAAATGCGTCTGTTGTGTTATCATACACGTGTTGTAGCCCCCTTGTGGGTCTATAACCGCTCATCAACGGTCTAAAACAGGTCATACCTTACCGCAGATGGCGCGTCTTAAGATTTATATATAGGAGGTGTAAACAAAAATGTACGCAGTAATCGAAACAGGCGGCAAACAGCTTAAAGTAGAAGTCGGTCAGGCGATCTATACCGAGAAGTTAGATGTCAACGCCGGCGACAGCTACACATTTGACAAAGTCGTCGCAGTAGGCGGTGATACGATGAAAGTCGGTACACCATATGTAAGTGGTGCTACAGTAACATGCAAAGTTGAAAAGCAAGGCAAGGAAAAGAAGATCGTGATCTTCAAGTACAAAGCTAAGAAAGGTTCAACACGTCGTAAACAGGGTCATCGTCAGCCATATACAAAACTTGTTGTTGAAAGTATCAATGCTTAATGATCAAAGTCATTGTTTGGTACGACAATAACACTTGCACTCGCCTCAAAGTCAGCGGTCATGCCGGATTTGACAAGAGCGGTAAAGATCTGATCTGCGCAGGTGTTAGTTGTATCATGTTTGGGCTCATGAACGGCTTGGATGCTGTCGGTGGTACCATCATCAGACAAAAAGATGA
>CASEHR010000162.1 GCA_949287785.1 uncultured Bacillota bacterium
TCTTTAACGATCGTCAGTCTTTCTTCACTGATCTCACCGACGACTCTGATCCCAAGTCCCGGCCCCGGAAACGGCTGACGCCATACGACTTCATCATCGAGACCCAACTCTTTTCCCAAAGCTCTTACCTCATCCTTAAACAAGGTATTCAAAGGTTCGATCAGTTTAAAATCCATATCATCCGGCAGACCGCCGACATTATGATGTGATTTGATCGTCTGGGCGGTCTTAGTGCCGCTTTCTATCACATCGGTATATAGAGTTCCCTGAGCCAGATACTTGATATGTTCATCCTTCAAAAGTCGCTTGGCTTCTCTGTCAAAGGTATAGACAAATTCGTTGCCGATGATCTTCCTTTTTGTTTCCGGATCACTGACCCCTTTTAGTTTATCCAAAAAGATTCTCGATGCATCGATCTTGATGAAATTGATGTCCGGCATGTGTTTTTTGCACATTGCTTCGACCTGTTCAGCTTCCCCTTTGCGCAATAGTCCATGATCGATAAACATACAGTACAGGTTTTTGCCTATTGCCCTTGATAATAAAGTAGCCGCCACCGACGAATCAACCCCGCCCGACAGGCCTAGCAATACTTTGTCATCCTTTACTTCATCCTGGATCTTTCTTATCTCCCTCTGGACAAAATCTTTCATCGACCAGCCTTTTTCACATCCGCAGATATTAAAGATAAAGTTTTTCAGTATATCAAGTCCGTAAACGCTGTTTCTGACTTCCGGATGGAACTGAACGGTATATATCTTCCTATTTTCATCATATGCCGCCGCATTAGGACAAGTATCTGTCGATGCTGCTTTTTTAAAGCCGGGTGCCAGTTCATCGACCTGATCACCATGGCTCATCCACACTACCTCTTCTTCAGGTAATCCTTCAAATAAAGCCGATCCCGAAACGCTGATGACAGCTTCGCCATATTCCTTAGTCTCACATGCTTTGACACTTCCGCCTAACATATAGTGGATCAACTGCATCCCATAACAGATGCCGAGCAAAGGGATGCCGCTTTCAAGTATTTCCTGATCAACTTTAAAACTGTCTTTTTCATATACGGAATTTGGTCCGCCTGAAAAGATGATGCCTTTGACACCACCGATCTTTTCAATGTCCTTTAAAGTCAAATCATTTGGTAAAAGTTCGCTGTATACACCAAATTCCCTGATCCTTCTGGCTATCAGCTGGTTATACTGACTGCCAAAATCCAATACGATGATCTTATCCATTCTTTCTCCTTTTAAAAAGTGAGGTCATTCCTCACTCATTGCCCATTGCGGTGTCTCATCAGTACGACCGATGAGGATAGCTTTCTGCAAATCCAGACTATTCAAAAAACGCAAGATCGCAAACTGTTCTGCCTCATCACAACCGATCAACAGTTTGACCTCGATACTCTTGTCAATGATATTAGCACAAACGACTACCTGATCGACACTGTTACCATGATCGCCCTTAAAACAGAGGATCTCTTTCTCCTTATCGCGGCGTAAGATCTTAAGATGACCATAATCGACCGGATAATAAAGGTCGGGGAAATCTTTCACATTAGTCCCTTTTGGGTTGGTTATGACAAAGTCACTGGACAGATACAATGTATCCATCTTCTGCCAAAAATACGCTTGGTTTTCTAATTCTTTCATCTTTGCAATCTTAGCATATAACCATTTATTTGTAAACATTTAGATCATAATGCAAAAATTTTCATCTGTTTGATGATAATTTCATATGGATCTTGTTCAGGAACTCATCGATATCATATGTTCCGCTGTCTTCCATTGCGCTGACCAATATTGATAAACAAGCAAACGAATCACTGCCGGCTTCATGATGATCCAGATCAATACCAAGGTAAGCACTTACGGTATTTAAGCGATGATTTTCAAGATACGGATAGACGATACGAGATATCATCACGGTATCAAGATACCGATTCTTGAAATGAGGAAGACCGTAGTAATCACAGCACGCATTGAGCACTCCGAGATCGAAACGGGCATTATGCGCAACCAATACCGCCCCTTCAAAACGATCTTTGAGCATATTATAATATCTGTCAAACGGCGGCGCATCCTTGACATCGTTATAAGTCAGATGATGGATATAGGTAAACATGAAATTTGTATAACCGCTTGGCGGCAAGATATAGATGACTTCATTGTCTAAGAATTCACCATCGATAAAAGTGCTGATACCAAGCGATATCGCCGATACCGGCGATGAATTTGCCGTCTCAAAGTCGATCGCCACCAGTTTCATTTGACCCTGATCTCCTTATCCCTTGCATATTCACTCAATATTCCTCTGACCTTATAGCGGTTGAAACATTCCACTTTTTCCTTACTGCCGTTGATCAGTTCAAAAATGAGCTCATCTTCAACAGGACCTTTCTTATATGACCAGGTCACGATCTCATCATAATAGATCATCATGCAATCAGTCTTTGACGGTCTGTTGTATAAAATGACATAGTCTTCGCAAAAGTCGATAATTACCTTCGATGGCAAGAGAATGATCGCATAAGCCATCGTCGCCGAAATGACGATCGCCAGCGTAGCATTTATCGCAAACATCAAAAACCCGATCAAAAGAATGATGAGCAGAACGACATATGGCTTAGTTTCCATATGATAGATGATCTTGCGGTCCGTCGGTAAGTTATAGGCTTTGATCTCTTTGCTATTCATTCACTAATTATATCGGATTTATGCTATCATTTTAAAGATGAAAAACTTTAAATATGAATTATTACATCAAGATACCATGACCAAAGCACGTCTTGGTAAACTGAATATCTTTGGAAAAATTGTTGAAACACCGATCTTCATGCCGGTCGGTACCTTAGCGACCGTCAAATTCCTTTCTCCCGAAGATCTGAAGAAGATTGGAACCGGGATCATCTTATCCAATACCTACCACCTGTGGCTGAGACCGGGTGAAAAGATCGTCAAACAAGCAGGCGGTCTACATAAGTTCATGAACTATGATGGACCGATATTGACTGACAGCGGCGGTTTTCAGGTCTTCTCTTTAGCTGATACCAGAAAGATCAACGAGGAAGGTGTTACTTTTAAATCACACCTCGATGGTTCAACATTGCATCTGACCCCGGAAAAAAGCATCCGGATCCAGATGGATCTCCATAGTGACATCGCTATGTCATTCGATGAATGTATTCCTTATCCCAGTGACTACGAATATACCAAAAGATCGACCGAGAGAACGATCAGATGGGCAAAACGCGGACTGGCTGTCCATGATATCGAAGATCAGGCGCTTTTTGGGATCGTGCAAGGCGGTGAATATACCGATTTAAGAGAAGCATGCGCAAAAGAGCTTGCCGGTCTTGATTTTGATGGTTATTCGATCGGCGGGACATCTGTCGGTGAAGACAAACCGACAATGTACAAGATGATCGAAGATGCGATAAGATACCTACCTGAAGATAAGCCCCGCTATCTGATGGGGGTCGGCGCAATCAACGACCTATTGAATAGTATTGAAAGAGGAGTAGACATGTTTGACTGCGTCTTACCGACAAGGATCGCAAGACATGGCACCCTGATGACCTCTAAAGGCCGCATCAATATCAAAAAAGCTATATATGCCGACGATTTTACACCGGTCGATCCGGAATGCGATTGTGAGTGCTGCCAAAACTATACCAAAGCCTATATCAATCATCTGTTCAGGAATAAAGAAGGATTAGGTATGCGCTTGATGTCGATCCACAACCTGCGCTTTTTGATCAGGCTTATGGAAAGAGCGCGTGAAGCGATAAAAGAGGACCGTTTCAAAGAATTCAAGGAAACGATCTTAAATGCATATCCATTTGATGAAAGGGGATTTTAATGCGCGTTGAAGATTTTTCGTTCGATCTGCCGGAAGAACTGATCGCCCAGCACCCGGCTGACAAACGTGATGAATCACGTCTTCTAGTCTTACATAAAAATACCAAAGAGATCGAACACAAACACTTTTATGATATTATCGATTATCTGCATCCCGGTGATGTCCTGGTACGCAATAATTCCAAAGTAATTCCTGCCAGACTTTACGGCGTAAAGGAAAAAACCGGAGCTCATGTGGAACTATTGATCTTAAAGAATCACAACGATGAGATCATCGAATGCCTTTGCGGCAATGCCAAAGCCATCAAGACAGGTACTGTCATCGACTTTAATGGTAAACTCAAGGCTGAATGTATCGAAGTCAAAGAAGAAGGTATCAGAGTATTCAAACTATCATATGATGGGATCTTCTATGAGATCCTGGATGAGATCGGTTCAATGCCCCTGCCACCCTATATCCACGAACCGCTTGTCGACAACGACCGCTATCAGAACGTCTACGCCAAAGTCAATGGTTCAGCAGCCTGTCCGACAGCCGGTCTTCATTTTACCGATGAACTCATCCGGAAAATCAAAGATAAAGGCATTATCATCACCGATATCACCTTACATGTCGGACTTGGTACTTTCCGGCCTGTCAAAGTCGATGAAGTTGAAGATCATCATATGCATTATGAAGAATATGAGATGGATGAAGAGACAGCTAATATCCTGAATAGAGCCAAAGAAGAAGGACGTCGGATCATTGCCGTCGGAACGACATCGTGCCGTACCCTTGAAAGCATCATCGCCAAATTCGGTACATTCAAAAAGGTCAAAGACAAGACAAATATCTTCATCTACCCACCATATGAATTTAAAGCGATCGATGCGCTGATCACCAATTTCCACTTACCTAAGTCAACACTCATCATGATGATCAGTGCCCTGGCCGGTAAAGATCTGATCTTAGATACATACAAAGAAGCTGTCAGGGAACGTTATCGTTTCTTCTCCTTTGGTGACAGCATGTTTATCGACAATGAGTAAAAACTATAACCAGTTATTCAAAAGAGAACTGGAAAAGATCAAAGGTCATAGACCTACATTATTACTTCATGTGTGTTGTGGGCCATGCAGTGAATATCCCCTGGTATTATTAAGCGAGCACTTTAAGATATCTGTCTATTATGAAAACCCAAATATCTACCCTGAAAGTGAGTATGATAAAAGACTTATTGAATTAGAAAAATATCTCGATTACTTAAATAAGGATATCAAACTCATCATTCCACCCTTTGATCATGATTTCCAAAGTGAATTAGCTAAATTCGGTCCGATGAAAGAAGGCGGAAAACGCTGCGTATACTGTTATGGGAAGAGGATGTATCGGGCTTACCGATATGCCGACGAACAGCACTTTGACTATTTCACGACTGTCATGTCGATATCCAATCACAAAAATGCCGATTATATCAATCGCCTGGGCGAGGATATGCAGGATCATTTCAAGACCAGATTTCTCTATGCCGATTTTAAAAAAGACGGCGGTATCGATATCAATCGGAAAATGAACAAGGATATCGGTCTTTACGAACAGGACTACTGCGGATGTATCTTCACCTACAAGATCCATGAAAGCAAGCTACAAAACAGTTGAAATAATGATCAGTATTTGTTATTATATTCAAGCACAAAACTGTCTACGTAGCTCAGCTGGATAGAGCATACGCCTTCTAAGCGTACGGTCAGGGGTTCGAGTCCCTTCGTGGACGCCATTAAAAAGAATAGTTGCACAATTGTGCAACTTTTTCTTATTTGGAATCATCCGTTTATACTATAAGCTTACGATATTTATCCTCCGTGTTTATAGCGAGCTCTATCACTATTGATAATACATTTATGGAAATCATAATATTCTTGCAATTATAATTAAATGCACTGTATATACGGATATATGACTATACCACTTTATGATAAAATAAGCGTACGGAGGTGTCTTATATGTATATCTATAATGCCGGCCCGATGTTTTCCGATGCCGATATCACCCAAAGGCTTAAAGAAGGCAAGATGATAAGAGAGGTATTAGACCGAAATAATGTCGAATACTTCCTGGCCAATCCGATCGAACTGCCGTTTGATAATTCACGCTATATTCCGACCAGCGAGATCTTTAAAGAGGATTATTCTCATGTCGATAAAGCCGACATCTTCTTTTTTGATCTTGCGACCGGTGATAGTGGTACCTATGTAGAATTCGGTAATGCGATCGAAAAGTATATGCAAGGCAAAGATATCAAGATCTATCCGGTCTTCACTGATCTGCGCCTCAACCGAAACAATGTCGATGGTATTGAATGTCCTGTCGGCTTCAACAGTTATCTTGTTGGTGCACTTACCTACAACAAGATCACGATCTATCGTCACTTTGAAGAAGCCTTTGAAGCTTTCAAAAAAGATCACGATCTGAAATAAAATGGTCAAGACGACCATTTTATTTTGCTTTGAAGATTATGAATTTAGATAACGCGTAGTTTAAGATAATGACAATAATGTTAGAGAAGATCTTAACGGCAAGCGCATCCAGATGCATGATATCGATACCGATATAGATGATACCTGTATCGATGACAAGACTGAAGATCCGTGCCGCAAAAAACATCACCATCTCTTTTAAAACATCACCGCTTTTTACCTTGAAGACAAAGATGCGGTTAGTTATATAGGCAAATGATACCGACAAGAGCCAGGCTGTGATATTCGCTATGATCAGTCCTGAATGGACTACATCATACAAAAGAAAGAATACAGCGATATTGACTGCTGTCGTCAGAATACCGAAGATGATATAGAGAGTGATCTCTTTGATATCTTTCATAATAAAAAGCGTCTGAGACGCTTAATTGTCGTTATTGCTTCGACCTAAGATCGATAAGATCCTGATGAAAATATTGATAAAATCAAGATAGATCGAAAATGCGCCGTAGACAGCTACCTTTGTCGTCAGCGTATCATCGTAACTGATCTCATTGTAAATACTTCTTAGCATCTGCATATCATGGGCAATCATGACCAAGAAGATGATGATAACAGCGTAGTCGATCATCAAAGCCGTCATCGATGAATGGATGAACAACTGATTGACTAAAGTCAGAATGATGATCGCCATCAGACCGGCTGATAGGTAAGGTGTCATCTTTGTGAAATCCATCTTCGTCGTAAGACCGATAAATGCCATGCATCCGAACATGACTGCCGTCATAAATAAGGCAAGAGCTATCGTACCGCCGTCATAGTAAAGCGGGATCGTCGAGAAAGTAAGACCGGAGATCGCGCAATAGATGAAGAAGCAAAGATAAGCGGTCGCCTTTTTCATCGTCATGAGCCTTGAACCGAAAAAGAATGTCAGACCAAGCTGAGCGCCATAGATAAGCAAGATACCGATCATCCCAAAACGGACGATGATCTGGATCAGTAATGGAAAAGAAACCAGGGCGATGACCGCCGTAAGAAAGATACCAAGAGCCATCACACCGAAGGACTTGGCCAAAAATCTATTAAATGTAAGACCATTGCTTACATATGCTGTATCGTTATTGTACATCTGTACCTCCTTTACAATAGAATTATAAGTCTTTTACATCAAGCTTCGCAAGCTCATCGACCATGGCATCGGCGATCTCCTTCAGGGAACCGTCAGTGAACGGCGATTTCAGATGAGCGATATCCAGGATCTCCAGGAATGAATTATAGCCACCGACCCTGCAGATGTTGAGATAGTCATCAAAGTAATGTTCATCTTTCTTTAACATCCGTACGAAAAACTGTAAAGCACATACCTGAGCCAATGTATAGTCAATGTAATAGAAAGGTGACTCGAAAATATGCCCTTGACGGTAGAACCAGCCGCCTCTTTTTAAAAGATCCAGGCCTTCAAAATCACGATCTGGACAATACATGGTCTCCAGACGATGCCAGGTATCCTTGCGTTCTTCCGGTGTCATATCCGGCTTTTCGTAGACTTCATGCTGAAAATGATCGACGAGGATTCCGTAAGGAATAAAAGTCAGTGCACTAGCGATATGCGAATAAAGGTATTTGGTCGTATCCTTACCAAAGAAAGCTTCCATGTACGGATGAGCAAAAAACTCCATCGACATCGAGTGGATCTCGCAAGCCTCCATCGTCGGACCATCTAAACCGAGGATGATATCCGGATGCTCTTTATAGGTCAGATATGCTTGCAAGCCGTGACCGGCCTCATTCGTCAAGACGTCGACATCGCCGGAAGTACCATTGAAATTGGAAAAGATG
>CASEHR010000163.1 GCA_949287785.1 uncultured Bacillota bacterium
AAATATATTGATAATATATCCGATATCAAAGTCATAACAATAAGCAAGACAGACGTGAGTGTGTATCAGTCAGTACTTTTAAAGGCAAGACGATCGAGATGCCACTAAAGGACAACGCTTTATTTGCAAGATATATCCGCAGTTACATTCAGAATGACGATCTGGAAATGACTTTATTCAGCTGTCGTCTTTACTTTATGACTGATCTTTAAGAGGATGAGGATAAGACTGATACCGAGTCAGCTCAGCTACATCAATCATGTCTTTAGATCATGATCATGATGTGAAGAGTCTTGAAAAGGTATGTGAAAAGATAGATAATGCAGATGGGGAGGATATATGAAAATACTGAGAGTACTCATTATTGGGATGCTGGCTATCACACTCAGCGCCTGCAACGATCAAAAGACGACAAGCGCCGATCTTGATGCCGGCGGATTTGCGGAGGTCTTGCTGAAGGGTGATGCTTCATCACTATATGATACATACACCTTTACCGATGAGATGAAGGCGGCTTTGGGTGAAGACGGACTGGCACTTATTCAGACACAGCTCAGTGCTTTAGGCGAGTTGGAAGCGATCGAAGAGCCCAAGGTCAGTGAATCACAGGGCTTTACCGTGTACAGTGTGCCATGTAAGCACTCATATCAGGATTTTGATCTGGTGATCAGTGTCGATCAGGATGGTAGGATCGCCGGTATCGTCATGGGCAATTATTCTGGTGAGGAGGTTTCCGACCTCCCTTTTTTGAATACGGAAGAAGTTACTTTCGGGGACGAGCTAAAGATCAACGGTATTCTGACGACACCGGAAAGCGAAGGTCCTTATCCTTGTGTGATCATGCTAAGCGGCAGCGGTCCGAATGATCGTGATGAGACGATCGGTCCAAACAAGCCTTTCAGAGATATTGCTGAAGGACTTGCCCAAAAGGGGATCGCCACTTTGCGTTTTGATAAGCGGACCCTTCTATATCCTGAAGAATGTGCGGATGATATCGGTTTTACGGTCAAAGATGAGTATGTCACCGATGCCCTTTCGGCTTATGATCTTTTAAAAGGTCGTTATGATATCGGCGATATATATCTTCTCGGTCACAGTCTTGGCGGGCAGATACTGCCGCTTGTCGCTAAAGAAGCGGAGGTAAAAGGACTTATATATCTTGCTGCACCGGCAAGGGATCTCATAACGCTGATAAAGGAGCAGGTCGCTTATCTTGAATCACTTGGAAACAATGATCTTAACGGATATGATACAGAGATCGCGCGTCTTCAGGATCTTGATGCCTTGAAGGATGATGAGCTTGTCATGGGCGCTTTTAAGGCATATTGGCAGGATCTCATCAGCTATGATCCGATAGAAGAAGCCAAGGAGCTCAAGATCCCGCAGCTTTTCTTACAGGGCGAGGAAGATTATCAGGTCACGATGGAAGATCTGGCATTATGGAAAGACAATATCAAAGACGCTGCCTTTATATCATACCCGTCACTTACCCATATCTTCATGGAAGGCAAAAAGGATCATGCCGGTGTATACATGCAAAAAGGTACGGTGGATGAAAAAGTTATCACGGATATATCATCGTTCATCAATGAAGAAAGCAACCCTTATTAAAGACAGTTACAGGCGATCTTAGTCTTGTGAAAGGATAAGAAAATCAATATACTTTTAGAAGACTGGAGGTAACTATGTACAAGGCATTGGCAACCGATATGGATGGAACACTACTCAAGGACGATAAGACGATATCTGCTTTCAATAAAGAAATGATCAGAAAAGCCGTCGATCAGGATAAGAAGATCATCCTGGCATCAGCCAGAGGTCTGTTCAGTCTGGACCGCTATCTGAAAGATCTGGGCTTATCAGGCAGAAAGGATCAATACACGATCTGTTTCAATGGCAGTTATATCATCCGTGATGATCATGAGGTACTATATGATAATCATATCGATCCTAAAGCCGCCAGACGTCTGGTCATCCATCTGTTAGTCAGTGCACCGACTTTGGAAGTCTTTGTCTATAATAAAAACGGGATCAGAAGTATCAGGGATATTCCGGATCTCGATGCTTATTTCAACAGTGATCATGTGTATAAGGTAGGGGCTCGCGGGGAAGCCGATACAGTTTTGAAATGGCGTCATAATCTGCCTCAGGAGATCTATGAATACATGGAAGTCACAAACAGTGATCTATATTCGTTTGAGTGTGTATCCAAGGGGATGACCAAATGTGAAGGACTGAAGTTATTATGCGATAAGCTTTCTATATCGCCGGCGGAACTGATCGCAGTCGGCGATGGGGAGAATGATGTCGAGATGATCAGATATGCCGGTCTTGGTGCTTCGATGGCCAATGGTTTAGATATATTAAAGGAAAATGCCGATATCATCACTGCCGACAACGAACATGACGGTGTCGGTAAACTGATTGAAAAATATCTGCTTTAGAATACAATAGACATGGAGGTATACTATGAAGAAGATCGATCCGTTTGTAAGATTTGATAAGGATTGGGCATTGGTCACAACCGGTACAGAGGAAGATTTCAATACGATGACCGTGTCATGGGGGGCGATGGGTACACTGTGGTCAAAGCCGGTCGTCACCGTCTATATCAAGCCATGTCGCTATACTTATCAGTATATGAATGAAAATGAATACTTTACGGTCAGTTTCTACAATGAAAAAGAACGTGATGATCTCAGGATCTTAGGCACAAAATCAAAACGTGATATCGATAAACTGAGTCTTACCGGCTTGCATCCGGTGATGATCAAAGACGGCATCACCTTTAAGGAAGCTGAGTGTACGATCCTATGTAAGAAGATCTATTATCAGGATCTTGATATCGGTAATATCCCTGAGGAGTATATCGATCGCTATTACAGGCTTGAAAGCCCGCACCGGATGTATATCGGTGAAGTGATAGATATCTTTGAGTAATGATCATCATAGAAAAGAAGTATTTTACAATCTGTTTGCCGACTACTAATATCAGTTAGGAGGTATTATCATGGAATACAGGACAACACCAAGGATCAAAGAGAAGATCAGCGTTATCGGAATGGGATCGTCGGTTATCGGAGCGCAGAAAGAAGAAGATATCATCAGGACGGTCAGATATGCCTTTGATAACGGGATCAATTATTTCGATATGGCCGGTGGTCATGCGGCGATCTTTGAAGCTTATGGCAAGGCTTTGAAAAGCATCAGAGATAAGGTCATGTTGCAGGTGCACTTCGGTGCCGATTATACAAGCGGTGAATATGGGTGGACTTTAGATCTCAAGCGGATCAAGGAGTCGGTAAAGTGGATGCTAGCGAGACTGGATACCGATTATATCGATTTCGGATTTATGCACTGTCTTGATGAAGATAAGGATCTTAAGGCTTATATCGATAATGGTATTTTGGCATATATCGAAGAGTTGAAAGCTGAAGGTGTCATCCGCCACATCGGTCTCAGTACACACTCGCCAAATATTGCCGGCAAAGTCCTGGATATGGATATCATCGACATGCTCATGTTCAGTATCAACCCGATGTATGATTATGGTCATGGTGAGTATGCTTATGGTCATAACAGTGAACGCTATGACCTTTATAAAAGAGCTGAGAAGATGGGTGTTGGCATATCGGTCATGAAACCCTTCAATGCCGGTCAGCTTTTAGATGCCGATCGATCACCTTTCGGCAAAGCGCTGACGACTGCGCAGTGCATCGCTTATGCCCTGGATCGGCCTGGTGTTGTGACGGTATTGGGCGGACCTAGCAATATCGATGAACTGAAAGAGATCCTGACCTATGATAAGAGCACTGATGAAGAAAGAGATTACAGTATCATCAGCAGTCTGATACCGAAAGACACCGATCCGCACTGTGTCTATTGCCGCCATTGTCATCCATGTCCGATGGGGCTTGATATCGGTCTTATCAACAAGTATTACGATCTGTCTTTGCTTGGTGATATCTTAGCCCGGGAACACTATCTGACGCTTGACAAGAAAGCCGGTGACTGCATCATGTGCGGTCATTGTGATGACCGCTGCCCTTTCCATGTAAAACAATCACAAAGGATGCAAAAGATAAAAGAATACTTTGGTATATAAAAAGAGGTGTGAACCTCTTTTTGTTTATATATGACATTCCTTTTGACCGCAGAGTTTCAAAGCGAACTCTTTACCGAATGCCCGGGCATTGACGATATCATCATGCGTCGGTTTGAATTTGACTTTAAAACCGTTATCGGTGACACTCATGCGCAGCTGTTTCAAACGGGCCAAAAGATTGGCTACCGCTTCTCCGCTCCAGCCATATGAGCCAAATGCGCTCGCCAGCTTGCATCCGTGTGTCTGCGGATACATGTAAAGGGTCAGTTCGTATATCGGCCTTAAAGCATCGTTGAGGATCGTCGGTGATCCCAATAACAGTCCATCAGCTGCAGCGATCCGTGCCAAGACGATATCTTTATCACTTGTGACCATATCATATAACTCACAGGTGACACCACAATCTTCGATCCCCTCTTTGATCGCCTCCGCCAGCATAGCGGTATAGCCATAAGCACTGACATACGGGATGACGACAAGCTTGTCATCATGCGTCTCTTCTTTGCACCAATTCCGATAGGTATTATAAAGATCGGGGATCATAGTATCGATGACAGGTCCGTGACCGGTCAGAATATAGTCGACATCAAGCCCTTCGATCTTATCCAGAGCCTTATTCATAAAGGACTTGAAAGGTCCTAAGATATTATCAAAATAATATTTACTGGCTTTCATATAGTCGTCATAATTGCTGACCTTTGACAGTAAGACATCATCGAATGCATAATGAGAACCAAATGAATCACAGGTGACCAGTGCTTTTTTAT